>CAZKDT010000138.1:0-7682 GCA_964551515.1 uncultured Desulfobacteraceae bacterium
GAGACCATCTCCTGAGAATTTTTAACTTGATTTTCGATTTCCTCAACCGCTTCGTTGTATCTGCTAATTTCTTCATCAATGTCACTTTCTTCGCCCAGGAGACGTTCCTGCTCCAAACGAACGATTTCAAGATGCCGTTGGGCGTGTTTGAGGTCCTCGGTTGCTTTGTAAAGAGTCTTTTCCGCTTCGACTTTGTGGTGCTCTGCTTTGTTCTTTAAAGCCTGAAGTTTTTGCAAGTCGCTTTCAATGACTCGGACTTCAGATTCCAATTTTTTTTGATCATGGCGGGCGGTTTCACATTCTTGATTTAATCTTTCAATCTCAAATCCTATTTTTTTAATCTCCTGCTTCTTTGCAAGGATTCCTGATAATTTTTCTTTGCTGCCGCCAACCATGATTCCTTGCTGGGAAATTAAATTTCCGTCTTTGGTGACAATGGTCTGGCACACTCCGTTCAGGTTGAATATCTTTATGGCCTCTTCAATATCTACGGCAACAACGACATGTCCTAAAAGTGCTTCTGTTACTTTTTCAAACCCCTCTTTAACAGAAACATGGTTCAAAAGGCTTTTTTGACGGTCGGGTTTCACCTTGCTGTCAAACCCCATGTCTTTGACCGATGAGACAGGGATAAAGCCTCCGCGCCCCTCACCGCTTGTTTGAAGATAGTCGATGGAGCCATGGCCTGTTTTTTGATCCTTGACAAGAATGTACTGTAACGATTCTCCAAGAACTGCTTCCACCGCAGTTTCATAGGAAGGTTTCGGTTCGACGATATCAGCCATCAGTCCTAAAATATTATTACTGTCATCGATTTCTGATCCTCCTGGTAGCACACCATCTTTATCGGCCCTGTTTTTTTTCATTATGGCACGCACGCCGTCTTTGTACCACTCAAAATTGTCTTCCATTTTCTTTAAAGTCGTATACGATGATCTGGCCTGGTTTTTCTTAAGATCGAGGGTCTGAACACGTTTAACATGTTCTGCAAGAGATTTGCTTTTTTCTTCGATTTGCTTTTTGATAATGTTAAGACTTTCTTGTAAATCTTCAATTTCTTTTCTATAGGAATCAAATTTTTCTTGGGCCTTGGTTTTTTTCTCGCGGAGTTTTTCTACTTTCTGGTTAGTTGAAACTTCTTCTTCATCTATGATTTTAAGTCGTCTTTTAAGACTTTCTTTGTTGCTCGTAGCATTTTGATAGATATTTTTATATTGTGCTTCCCGGGCTACCATATCCATCAAATTTGCTTTACATGTTTCAAGTTCCTGATTCAACACAGAAATCCGATCTTTTATGTTTTGAGAGGCCGACTGCTCCCGATGGATGGTTGTCCTTATCGTCTCTATGTTGTCATGAATGTTTATATTCTGGGTTTTAACCTGAGTGACTTCGGAGGTTAAGTCCCGGTTTTTCTCCTCAAGGGTTCTGTGAACAGATTCAAGTTCTCCACATTCGTTTATCAGCCGTTCCGCCTCGTTACGAAAGTGATCTATATTATTTTCCACGCGGTCTATATGGCGCTGCATTTCGAATAGTTGGGACTTTTGGTCCGAAATCTCCTGATTTTTTTCCGAACGCCGAAGCTTGACCTTTTCAACTTCCGCATCAAGGTTTTTCAACCGGGTTGTATGTTCAATGTCTGTATCCTTTAAATTTGTTAATACCGCATCGGTTTCATCAATTTTATGGGTATAGTCATCATAATAGTGCAACGCAATGGCGATATCGAGTTCCCTGATGCGTTTTTGATGCTTTTTATATCGTTCGGCCTTTCTGGCCTGACGTTTCAGGCCGGTCATCTGCCGCTTTATTTCCGCAATGATGTCTGTAAGGCGCAACAGGTTCTGATTGGTGGCCTGGATTTTACCGAGAGCTTCCTTTTTACGGCTTTTATACCGTGTAATTCCTGCCGCTTCTTCAATAAAAACCCTTCTTTCTTCGGGTCCGGAATCCGTAATTGTGCCGATATTTCCCTGCTGTATCACGGAATAGGATTTTGTCCCCATGCCGGTTCCCATAAAGACATTATGGATATCCTTAAGCCTGCATTGCTGTTTATTGATGAAGTAGGCACTTTCTCCAGACCGGTAAAGGCGCCGGGTTAGCATGATTTCGGTAAAGTCCTTGAGATCTTCGGGAGCATTGCCGTTTTCGTTTGAAAGGGTTAAGGAGACTTCTGCCATATTCAAAGGGGATTTTCCATTTGTACCTGAAAATATCACGTCTTCCATGGATTTCCCTCGGAGCTGCTTGACACTCTGTTCTCCCATAACCCATTTAATCGCATCTACAATATTGCTTTTTCCGCAACCGTTCGGACCCACAACCGCAGAAATACCCGGAGGAAATTCAATACTGTTTTTTTCAACAAAGGATTTAAATCCGTTTATTTCCAGTTTTTTTAGTTTCATGCGATTAAATCTCCTATTTTACCAAAATTATGCAAGCCTTGTATCAGCCGGATATGCATAACATCAATACCTTATTATAATTATTCTAAATTTATCCTTTGTGTCTTTATACCTTTGGTGTAAATGTTTTTTTGTTCCGGTTTTGCTCAGATTAGATTTAAGTATAATAAATAACAGGAATTCATCAGCTTGTAAAGGGAAAAACACAACAGGCGGTATAATTTTAGCTATCTGAGTACAATATGTAGTGGAATATGCTTATTTATCATTTGGCTTTGAAAAGAAATACTATTCTTTATGGAATTAATAATTGCAAGCTGCTATATGTGCAAGGCATTTTTTCTGTTGGATCGCCAAGCGTGGCTTTTCCGGTCCGGTCCGGTTAACCTGAGGGGCTTAGAGAATAATTATAGTCATAAAATAGCAAAGTGCTCACCTTGTTCGGATTGATAAAAAAATACTGGTTCATTGCAGGACTTGTCCTTGTTTTTACGGTAACGGTTGCCGATACCACCGAAACGGTTTCCGGTATTGGAAAGTGGTTTAAAATGCATCAGGGCCCCGATGCCGTGATTGTTCTGATATTCTTTTTTTCCGGTTTGATATTGAATGCCCGGCAGATAAGGTCAGGACTAATGGATATAAAAGGCACTGTAATTGCTCTGACAATAATTTTTTTTGTTTCGTCGATAACCGGAGCATTATTCGGCATGGTGTCTCTGGAGACCGGAATCAAAATAGGAATTTTTCTGGTGGCGGTAATGCCCACAACATTGAGCAGCGGTGTGGTAATGACCGGGGCTGCAGGTGGAAATATGGCGCATGCGCTGGTGATCACCATACTGGCCAACGGGCTTGCGGTTTTTACCATACCTGTTGCACTATCTCTCCTTTTGAATCTGGTTGGCGGAACCGCTGTTGTTTACATTGATAAGCCGGCGATTGTTATGAAGCTCGGATTTTATGTCCTCTTACCCCTTTTCACCGGTTTAACAATAAAGTTTTTCACAAAATCTTTTATGGATCGATTTGCTATGAAACTGCAAATGTTGAACCAGTGCTTGGTTCTTGGAATCGTATGGATGGCCATGTCATCGGCAAGAGGTGCGATCATAGGCTCCGGAGGGTCGGTGGGCATCATTTTTTTACTGGCATTCGGTTTCCATGGAATACTTTTGAGTTCTGCAGGCCTTTTCAGCAAATTATTAAAACTGGGCAGAGGCAGGAGAGAAAGTGTTATCTTTATGGGCAGTCAGAAAACCTTGCCTCTTTCGGTGATTTTGCAGGTTTCCCTATTTCCGCAATACGGACTGGCTCTTGTGGTTTGTGTGCTGCATCATTTGGTGCATCTTTTAATGGATGGATATCTGGTTGGGAAGCTCAGAAAGATTTAACATTGACTATTGAAAAATTAAGAAATCAGGGAAAACGCTCCACGACGGCGGGTGTAAATCAAGACTTTTGTTTGCTAAGATTGCCATGGCTATTTGGTTTCAGGTTTCAGGTTTCGGAGCCACGGTATGTCAATATGCAAGGATAAGCGTTTACCAACGGTCTTAATTTACACCCTGCCGTCGATGCGCTGCGCCGAATTCAAATTCGTTTGCCCTGATCAAGAAATCGAATAAACTTGACACAAACATTATAGACTGGATATTATTATTGATGATTTTATAAAAGAAAGAATTATTCGGTTTTTATATGATAACTTATAATGGAGCGATACCATGAAAGATAAAGATCTCGTCAGTATCGAAGACCTCCTGAAAAATCCTGAAGTCAAAAAAGCTACCGACAATGTTAATCAGGAGCTAATTGAACGAAGAAAATACATTCCTCCAAAATGTGACGTATTTACAAGTTCCTATACGGTGTTGAAGGATAATGATGATTTTAAATTCAGTATTCACAGGGAAGCCCGGAAACAGCTACCGGATATAATAAATAACAAAGTTCAGTCTATTGTGGGACTGGATTCCCCCGAAGAATCCCTCAAACAAAGATACAGTAAAAAATATACCATCGGTATTGTGTTTTCAGGCGGTCCGGCTCCCGGAGGACATAATGTCATTGCAGGGCTTTACGATGCTGCAAAAACGGTCAATTCGGAAACCAAAATTTTCGGTTTTATCCTCGGTCCGGACGGGATCATGGAAAATGAAGCCATTGAAATAACCGGCCCTCTTGTGGATTCCTATAGAAACCTGGGCGGGTTTACCATGATAAAAACCGGCCGTGCTAAAATAGATACCAAAGAGAAAGTGGCCCTCTCAAGGGAGACCTGCAAAAGCCTGAGACTGGATGCCCTTGTCATTGTGGGTGGCGATGATTCAAATACCAATGCGGCGTTTTTGGCACAGGAATTGATCCAAAATCACATCCAGGTTATCGGGGTTCCCAAGACCATTGACGGCGATATACAGGTAAGAGACGCGGAAGGAAAATTTTTGTGCGCCATGTCCTTTGGTTTTCATACGGCTGCCAGAGCCTTTGCCAACGCTATTTCCAATTTGTGCACAGACAGCAGTTCGGATGTAAAATACTGGCATATCTGCAAGGTCATGGGAAGAGTCGCCAGCCATCTGGCACTTGAGGTTGCTTTGCAGACCCATGCCAATATGACCCTTATCGGTGAGGATCTATGCAATTACATCGATAATGAAAGAATCCAAAAAGCTGAAAAACAAGGGACCGTGGATTATCATGCCTATGGAATGACATTAAGACACCTGTCCCGAGTCATTTGTGATGGCATTGTCAGAAGAGCTGCTGTGGGAAAAAACTACGGCGTGATTGTAATACCCGAAGGCGTTTTGGAATTTATCAATGAAATACAAATTTTTATCCTAAAGCTGAACACAATCATAGCAGAATACAACCGAACCCATGACACGAATTTCCACGCAGATTTTCCGGTTCTTGAAGATAAGCTGGAATACCTGAGGCGTATGGCCAGGTTCGAAAGGGAAGGTGCTTCTTTTTCCATATGGAATACACGGGATGATGAGCTGTTTAATGATATCCCTGATTTTTTTCAGGAAGGCCTTCTTATGGAAAGAGACAGTCACGGGAATTTCCAGTTTTCACAGGTTAAGACAGAAAAAGTTCTTATGGATCTGGTCAAAGATTACCTCAACATTTTAAAGGAAAATGGAACTTACAAGATCGGAATAAAAAAATCGTATTACCGGAAGACGCTTGAAAAAGCAGGTCTTGATCCGGATAACTTCGGGCCGATTCTTTTCAAAAACTATGATGATTCCCAATTTTTCTTGATTAAATCATCCATCATATCCTCCAAAACCCTTAGACAGTCTCTGGAAAAGCAAGGCGTGATTTCAAAAGATGAAAAGATTCCTGCTCCTGTTGAAAAAATTTTTAAAAAATCGGTGCCCAAATTCAAAACACAGATTCATTTTTACGGGTATGATGGCAGGGGAAACGACCCCACCCGATTTGACTGCAATTATACATATAACCTTGGACTAACGGTTTTTAGCCTTATTGCCAACGGTTCTACGGGACAAATGGCAGCCATAATGAATTTGGAAAAGGATTTTTCAAAATGGGAACCCATTGGGATTCCCATTGCCCCGCTCATGCACCTTGAAGAGAGGAAAGGAAAATTGGCCCTTGTCCTGGAAAAAAGTCTGGTGGATGTTAATTCCGCTTCTTTTAGAGTTGTAAAGGCGTTTAGAGAGAAATGGCTTTCAGCGGTACCGGGTGAGGATAACTACAGAAAACCTGGTCCAATAAGGTTTGCCGGGAAAAGTGAAGAAGACAGGCCCATCACACTGGTATTGAATGCTCTGGATAATGCCGGCGAATTAGAACCTGAAAGGAAGACACCATGAAAATTCATTCATTAATGATTTCTGATCCCATCACCATAAAGGAAAACGCCTCTATCCAGGAAGCCATTGAGCTTATGAAAATTAATTCTATTCGGCATCTTCCGGTGGTTGGGACGGGTAAGAAACTAAAGGGTTTTGTTACTCTTGCAGATTTGAAACAGGGCCTTATTCCTTCCATGCTGGGAGATGTATCTCTTGCGGATTTGATCATAAGGGATCCTATTGCGGTTCGGCCTGATGATGACGTGGAGAGTGCGGCCCGGCTCATTTATAAACACAAAATTGGCGGGATGCCGGTTGTAAAAAATGACAAGCTTGTTGGAATAATTACCGAGACGGATATTCTCCGGGCTTTTATTGATATGATGGGTCTACTTACCGCCAGTTCACGTATTGATCTGGTTATTGGAGATGAACCGGGTGCATTCAGAAACGTTTTGCAGATTATAAACGATAATGGTGGAGATATTATAAACGTTGGGATTACCGCGCAAGAAATCAGTGAAAGGGTATATTACTTTAGGCTATCGACCTGCGATACCGCTGTTATTAAAAAAGCCCTGGAACAGGAAGGGTATGAAGTACTGGATGCCATGGACTAGCCTGAAGGTGAACCTGATTCCCCCATTTTCCACCCAACCTCATCAATTTTAGGTGCTATACTTTCAGTATTAGATAGGCGACATATCCTGCATAGCAGATCAGGAGGATAACACCATCCTTGCGCATTATAATGCAATTCTTTGTCATCATCAACCACGGTAGAAAACCGATGAATATCATTACCAGGTAATCGACGAGCAGACCGCTGTTAATAAAACCGCCTGGAATAGGAATAGGTCTGATCAAAGAAGCTGCTCCGAGTACGCTCAGTATATTGAAAACATTGCTTCCTACAAGGTTGCCGATGCTGATATCCATCTCTTTCTTCAATGCGGCAACAACAGAAGTGGCAAGCTCCGGAAGTGAGGTTCCCAGTGCGACAACAGTCAGTCCGATGAACTTTTCACTAACATTGAATGTTTTCATGATAGCAACAGAGGAATCAATAAGGACTTCCGCACCCACGACCACACCAATGATTCCAACCGCGATACATAGAACCTGCCGGCTTCTGGAAGTCACATATTCGATTTCTTCCACGGCATGCACAAAAGCAATATCATCGTTTTTCAAGCCTCGTTGGGATTCTTTAACGGCAATATAATAATTAAAGCATGTATATAAGATAATTCCACCAAAAAGCGATGCACCTTCTATTCTTCCGATTTTTGAGTCAAAAGAGATCAGCAGAAGATATATGGATACGCCGAGCATAATCGGAATGTCCCGATGGTACACCGACCGGTTGCCCGTTATCGGATATATTACTGCTGCCAAACCCAGAACAAGGCCAATATTGCAAATATTACTT
>CAZKDT010000139.1:0-7522 GCA_964551515.1 uncultured Desulfobacteraceae bacterium
AACATTATAATATCATGATAAATTTTGGATAACCAGTAAAGATCAAGTTATGTATTTCACATCACAAACCGGCATATCTTTCAAATCCATCATATTGCTCCTTATGATTCTTTTTTATTTTTCTCAATCTGTCAGTGCTAAAAAACTCAATGACCAAAAGCTTAATGATTTAAAGAATCTTGTCGGGAATCAGGATGCAGTTCTGATTGCAGACCCGCAAGGCCGGATTATTTTTTCAAAAAATAGCGGTATTCAACTTGTTCCAGCGTCTGTCCTTAAAATATTCACCGCTCTTGTGGCATTCCATTATCTTGGTCCTGAATACAGATTTGCCACAGAGTTTTACAAGGATCAAGATTCAAATCTCACGGTAAAGGGATATGGCGATCCTCTTCTCATTTCAGAAACCTTGGTAGAAATCGCTAACAGCATTATTCTAAAGTTTAACACTAAGTTTAAAAACATTAACAACCTGGTATTGGATAATTCATATTTCAAGGCTCCTGTTTTAATTCCCGGGGTTACATCTTCTTACGAACCCTACGATGCACCTAATGGAGCTTTGTGCGTCAATTTTAACACGGTCAACTTCGAACGAGACCAAAATGGGTCCTATGTAAGTGCAGAAACTCAGACCCCTCTTTTGCCGTTTGTACTGTCAAAAATAACTGAATCTGCCAAGGACCATGGAAGGATTATACTTTCCCCCAAAAAAAATGAAGTTACACTCTATGCCGGTCATCTCCTTTTATATTTCCTGAAAAAAGAAGGTATAAGATCAAACGGAATAATCAAGATAGGACGGGTTCAAAAAGAATTTGACAAACTCATTTTTAGATACCTTTCCCGATTCTCATTGAAACAGATTGTATCAAAGCTTCTTGAATATTCGAATAATTTTTTAGCCAACCAGTTGCTTATTGCCACAGGAGCAAAGGTTTACGGTCCTCCCGGAACTTTGGATAAAGGTCTCCGCGCAGCATTAACTTACGCAAAGGATAATCTTAAAATCAACAATGTTACCGTTGTAGAAGGTTCCGGAATATCACGGAAAAACCGGATTTCAGCAAAAAGTCTTTGCAAAATCCTTAAGATATTTGAACCGTACCATTCTCTTATGCGACGGTCAGGCAAAGCGTTTTACAAGACCGGAACCCTTACTGGTATCAATACACGAGCCGGTTATGTTAAAAATACACAAGGAGAATTGTATCGTTTTGTGGTGTTGTTAAATACTCCGGGGAAATCGGCGAAAGCGATCATGAATATACTTTTGCATGACCTGGATTAGAGACGTGGGTGTTGCCCGTTTGTAATAAAGGCATAAGCGCTGTGATTGTGGATGGACTCGAAATTTTCAGCACTTACGGAAAACCATGTGATGTTACGGTCCTTTTGCAACTTTTCAGCGATATCCCGCACAATATCCTCGACAAATTTCGGATTGGCATATCCCTTTTCAGTTACATGCTTTTCATCAGCCCGTTTCAAGATAGAATAAACTTCGCATGAAGCGGATTTTTCCACCAGTTCGATCATATCTTCTATCCAGATAAATTTTTTAAATCGTGTGCTAAGCCGGACATTGCCGCGCTGATTATGAGCTCCTGCATCACTGATTTCCTTTGAACAGGGACAAACAGAAGAAATGGGAACAACAACAACTAATTCAATATCGGTTTTACCCTCCGAATTACTTGACCCTAAAATACTGCATGAATAGTCCATCAAGCCGACAGTTTTTGTGACCGGAGATTCTTTTTTAATAAAATAGGGAAAAGTGACTTCAATATTTGCCGATGCCGCATTTAAATATTTTTTCATCTCCTCCAGGATCCCGGAAATTTTTCTTAGTGCAACCTCTGGGTGGAACATGTGTAGTATCTCCACAAATCGGCTCATATGGGTCCCCTTGTATTCATGGGGCAAATCAACATACATGCATATGGAAGCGACCGTGTGTTGAATTCTGTCTTTCCGGTCTAATACGGTTATTGGATATTTAAGATCCTTTATGCCGACCTTGTCGATAGATATGTTGCGAGTATCGTGCTGATTCTGGATATCTTTCATATGAGTAAATATTCTTTTTTTACATTGCTCATTGCCCTGAAAATATTACCTTTTGCTTTCCTGTTACTTCTGTAGAGCTGCTTTAAAAAGGTTTTTATCTCCTGTCGTTTCGAAACTTTTGAGGTTGGGCATGAATTAACAAAAGCCGGGTAACCTTTTTCTCGCGCAAAACGTTTTATAACCTCCTCATCAACAAAGCTTAGCGGTCTGATTAATGTAAACTTTTCCTGGAAAAAAGACTGGGAGGGAACCATAGTACTTATTTCTCCTGCATAGCATATATTCAAAAACATGGTTTCTATGATATCATCCTTGTTATGACCAAAGGATAGTTTGTTACATCCAAGTTCATCCGCAATTTCGAAAAGTCGTTTTCTTCGCAATCTGGAACATAAAAAACATGGATTTTCTCTGTTCATAGAACTATGTGCTAAAATTCCATAATCGGTATATTCAACCCTTAGCTCAAAACCTGTTTTTCTACAGTATTCTGCAAAAGATTTACTATAACCATCCTCAAATCCTGGATCGATATAAACTGCGAACAACTTATAATTTATGGGGATTCGTGTCAAACGCTCACTTAAAACCCACATCATAGACAAGCTGTCCTTGCCGCCTGAAAGAGCCACTAAAATTCTATCTCCGTCAGATATCATATCATACCGGCGCAGAGCTTTGCCCACATCCCTGTTTATCACCTTGTATGTATTGCTGTGTTTTGACAAAAGATATATATCGGTCCCTTACTGATTTTCCTCTTCATCTTCTTTGATGGTAATTTTTCCGGCAGCAATCTCACGCAATGAAACAACAATATCTTCATTCTTAGGTGAACTTACCAGGTATTCTGATCCCTCACGAATCTGTCTTACACGTTTGGCCACCATATTAACAAGTAAAAAACGATTTTGTACCCGTTTCAGGCAATCTTCTATTGTAATACGTGCCACAAAAACCTCCGTTAAACTTCTCAAAAATGCTACAATTATTTGAACTTAAATGTCTTTTAATAATTTCTGGTCGGTGCAACTTCCATGGAATGATGGAATACTGGAATATTTGAGTAAAACGAACTAAATTGCACTTATCATTTCAAACTACAAAATTTCCACCAGCTCATAAGACCTTTTCCCGCCAGGAGCCTGGAGGATTATCTCGTCCCCAGCCTTTTTCCCAATAAGCGCCTTCCCGAGTGGCGAAGAGACAGAAATACGTCCTTCTTCGATATTCGCTTCATCCGGTCCCACAAGCTGATAGGTAACATTTTCACCCGTATCTATGTTTTCAAGTACTACGGAACTGGCAAACACTGCCCGATCATTGGAAAGTGTTTTGGAATCAATTATATCTGCCCGGGACAGTTTATATTCTAAGTTGCTTAACCTTCCATCAATAAACGCCTGTCGGTCCTTTGCAGCTTCAAATTCGGCATTTTCAGTTATATCCCCATGCGCGCGGGCTTCTTCTATTGCCTTGATATTTTTAGGCCGTTCAACTTTTTTAAGATATTCCAGCTCTTTTTTAAGAACCTCATAACCCTCTTTTGTAATTGGTACTTGCTCCAAATTTATATTCCTTATAAATATTTTTTTGCCAAAATTTCCGCTATCTGAACCGCATTGGTTGCGGCACCCTTTCTAATGTTGTCAGCCACAACCCACATGTTAACACCGTTTATAATGGATTCATCATCACGTATGCGACCAACCAATGTCAAGTCCTGTCCGGCAGCATCAATAGCAAGTGGATAAACGTTGTTTTTCGGATCATCAACAACTTTAACACCGGGGGTCTTTTTAAGAAGAGATTTTACCTCTTTGGCAGAAATATTTTCTTTGGTCTCAATATTGATCGATTCCGAATGCCCATAAAATACCGGAACACGCACGGTTGTCGCTGTTATTCCTATGGTATCATTCTCAAGAATTTTCCGGGTTTCGTACACCAGCTTTGTTTCTTCCTTGGTATAACCGTTCTCTAAAAACACATCGATATGCGGCAGACAGTTAAATGCTATGGTATGAGGATAAACCTTACTCTCATAATTTTTGAAATTAAGAATCGCCCGGGTTTGGGAATCGAGTTCATCTACCGCTTTTTTGCCAGTCCCGGAAACCGCCTGATATGTGGAAACCACAATCCGTTTTATGCCATATTTTTGATGCAATGGATACAAGGCCACAACCATTTGAATTGTTGAGCAGTTCGGGTTTGCGATAATTCCTTTATTTGTGTATTTTGCTACTGCATGAGGATTTACTTCCGGAACCACGAGGGGAACATCTGGATCCATCCGCCACGCACTTGAATTGTCTATAACCACACATCCATTTTTTGCAGCAAAAGGCGCAAATTTTTTGCTGGTATCGCCACCTGCTGAAAAAAGGGCTATATCCATACCTTTGAAAGAACTCTCTTTCAATTCCTCAACAGCAATCGACTCGCCCCTGTAATCAATCTTACGACCCAAGGAACGGCTGGATGCCAGTAATCTAATAGATTTAATCGGGAACTTTCTCTCCTTAAGACAAGATATCATCTGATTTCCAACAGCACCTGTTGCACCTGCTACAGCAACATTATATTTTCTTTCAGCCATTAAAAATTTTCCTCTTGTAATAGTTCTTTGAAACAAATTGGTTTTAATAAAGCGATAATATTTTCAAAAAGCCAGCGTGTCACTCTTTTTAATATATTCTGTCACAAGATCTCCAACCTCCTGTGTGCTGTATCCCATTTTTCCTGCGCCAACATCTTTTATATCATCACGCAGCACCTTAATAACCCCCTCCTCTATCCAGGAGGCTGCCTTTGATTCCCCTAAGGTTTCAAGCATAATCTGGGCCGCTGAAATAGCTGCAATTGGGTTAATTATATTCTTTCCGGTATACTTGGGTGCAGATCCACCAATAGGCTCAAACATTGAAACCCCTTTAGGATTAATATTTGCTCCGGCAGCGATTCCCATCCCTCCCTGTATCATCGCAGCCAGATCGGTTATAATATCTCCAAACATATTATCCGTGACAATAACATCGAACCACTCCGGGTTTTTCACCATCCACATGCAAATGGCATCGACATGAGCATAATCAGTTTCAATATCAGGATACTCTTTGGCAACCTCATTGAAAGCTCGCTCCCATAAATCAAAGGCAAAGGTCAGCACATTGGTCTTGCCACAAAGGGTCAGCTTTTTTCTCTTGTTTCTTTTTCTGCAATATTCAAAAGCATATCTGATACACCGTTCCACACCTTTTCGGGTATTAATAGATTCTTGTATTGCAACTTCATCTAAGGTGCCCCGTTTTAAACAGCCCCCGGCTCCAGCGTAAAGACCTTCGGTATTCTCTCGAACAACGACAAAGTCTATATCGTCAGGCCCCTTTTCCTTCAAAGGTGTATCCACGCCTTCATACAGTTTAACAGGTCTCAAATTGATATACTGATCAAAATAGAACCTTAGCTTCAAAAGAATGCCTTGTTCGAGAATGCCGGGTTTCACATCAGGATGGCCTATAGCGCCTAAATATATTGCATCTGATTTTGATAGTGTTTCAAGGATGTTTTCCGGCAATATCTCTCCAGTTACTTTAAAATGTTCACCCCCTAAATGGTACTCGTTAAAATTCAGCTTAAAACCGCATTTACCTGCCACGGTTTCAAGAACTTTTATCCCCTCCGCAACAACTTCCGGTCCGGTACCATCGCCAGGAATTACAGAAATATTATATTCTTTTATCATAGTATAGACCCCGATATAATTTTAAGAAATCAGCTATGTTTTGGACAAAAGCAACGCGTTATACCTAAAATACTAGTTGCTTGATGCCGGATTAAGTCTGACATGACAAGAAAGCTTTGGACTCTCAAGTTATAAAGGCATCAAGTTAAATGTGATTCGATCTGTGCCCGTCTAATTCATCAGTTCCGATTATTTCCTGTTTTATTCTTCTATGATTTCTAAGTGTAATTAAAGGACCTGAAATAACATAAGCAAGCCCTAAAACAAACAGTGCAACGGATGGCTGGGCAGCAATAAATATCAATATCAGTATAAGCGCAACCAGAACGTTGAAATTCATCTTTCTAAACAGCTCCGGTTTTTTAAAACTGTTGTATTTTATAGTACTTACCATTAAGAAGGAAAGAATATAAATCAAAATCATAATGAATATAGGATTTACCTTCCCCTCCATGCCAAATTTATGACAAAACAAAACAGTTGTCGCCAACATGCCCGCGCCTGACGGAATCGGAAGGCCTACAAATTGATCGCTGCTTATAATGCCAACCTGCGAGTTATAACGTGCCAGACGTAAAGCTCCACAAGCCATGAAAAGAAATGCAGCCAGCCAGCCAATTCTTCCAAGTGGTCTAAGAGCCCATAAATATATCATTATACCCGGCGCAAGACCAAAGGATACAAGATCTGACAGAGAATCGTATTCAGTGCCAAATTTGCTGGTGGTATTTGTAGCTCTGGCAATTTTGCCATCCATAATATCAAATATTACGCCAATAATAATGGCTATGGAAGCGGCAACAAATTTTTCATCTATGGAAGCTATAATAGCATAGAAACCACAGAAAAGATTTAGTGAAGTAAAGATGTTGGGTAGAACGTAAATTCCGCGACGTGATCTTTCTTTTTTAACTCTTTTCATTTTTTTCATATCAAATCTCCTAAAACAGACGTTCCGGCCTTTACCCTGTTCCCAACAGCCACATTCAAAGTTGTGTCGGGCGGCATATAAACATCGAGACGTGATCCAAAACATATTAACCCAAGTCGATGTCCGCGGGCAACCGTGTCGCCCTCCTGTACTTTACAGATAATACGCCTTGCAATCAGACCTGCAATCTGAACCGTGCAAATTTTTTTACCTTCTTCAGTTTCAACAAATATGGCATTGTGTTCGTTGTGCTTTGAAGCCTTATTCAAATTGGCGGAGAAAAATTTCCCGGGATAATAATTAACCGCTCTTACTAGTCCTTCATGGGGAATACGATTTACATGAACATTAAAAATTGACATGAAAATACTGATTTTTATACACGAACCTTCATAAAACCGACTGTTATCCACCTGATCCGCAAAAACAACCTTGCCATCAGCCGGGGAAACCACAGCACCGGTATAATTCGGTATTACACGGTCCGGGTCCCTGAAAAAATAACATACGAAAAAAGTAATGGCAAGTCCTATCAAGGCCAGGGCGGTCAAGTCCAAAAGAGCAAATACAACAGTTGTGAATATAGCGGCAAATATAAAAGGATACCCCGCGCTCGCCACAGGAAAGTCTGTATGGTTCGCCGAATCGAAACAGGAAAAATTACTCATCAAATATACCCCGACTGAAATTGCTAAATATTATTAAAAAGTTAAAATAGTGTCAATCCATAAATGAGGATTTTTGTTCAAGATCAAGCCTCCGGCCCCGCT
>CAZKDT010000140.1:0-7467 GCA_964551515.1 uncultured Desulfobacteraceae bacterium
CGATGATTACAAAATTTGCACGCCTTGAATTTGAACTTTTTACGAAACCGTCTAAGTCGGACTTTTTACGAGTTCATCAATCTTGCTTCTTAAAAGATGCTAAAACAAAAGAAAATTGCAACGTTAATTAGAGAAAACAAAACACTGTTTATTGTTATTGCAGTGGTTCTTTTCCTGGTTGAACTTGAAATTTTTGCGCTTGCAGCAATGAAATCCGGGCGCAAATCATGGCTTCAGGTGATTGATGCCAATGGAAACGTAATACATGAAACAGACGGTAAGAATCTTAGTGATTTCAATAAATATTATTTTGAAAAAACTTTCGGTCCGTTTGAACAATATCATGTTAGACTTGAAACCAAGCAATTTCCTTTTCCCTTCAGAGCATGGTTCGTGGCTGCCGTAGGTATCCCGGTGGGTACCATTCTTTTATTTGCGTTTGCTGTTCAAGCATATCTGTCCCTTCTTTATAAGGAAGGCAATTCAGGTGAATATGATGTAAAAAAAACCGAGTATGAATATCGTTTTGAAAAACTCATCGCCGCCGTCAGCCGTTTCAACATCTTTACCATAGGTTTCCTGGTATTGCTTGGGGTTCTTTCTTACTGGGTTGTGCCCAATCTGATCGTTCATGTGGGAAAGCTCGGTGTTAAAACTCTGACCCGATACAAATGGATCTTTTTGGCTTTTGGTATGGTTTTTTTGGCTTTTGCCATATGGGTAATCTATTTAAGGTATCTTCTGGCAAAAAAAACCATAGAGAGCCACGCAGAAATCAATAAATATCAACTGCAGCTTGAATTTGATCAAGGCAAAAAATATCCTCTCCGGCTGGTACACGATCAAAAAGAAACAACCGACACATCGATTTGAGCCTCGGCATATAACGGTTAATTTCGAAACATGAGCCGGTTCGGGAACTATTTTGCCTTGACATTTGGCTTGATATTTGCGAAAAAGTATTTTATTGATTTCTAAGTATGATGAAGGCTCGGCGGTTTTTGCGGGTTGATTTCGCTCGAAAGGATTTTTCCCTTTGCCGGCGTAACGACCTGACGCTTGGGACTACAAATGAGAGAGGATTTAAAAGGAGGTCAGAATTATGGCAAACGGGATCGTGAAGTGGTTCAGTGATAAAAAAGGGTTTGGATTTATTGAACAGGAAGACGGTACGGACATTTTTGTCCATTATTCTTCCATTAACATGGATGGGTTCAAAACCCTTGCTGAAGGAGAACGGGTGACTTTTGACGTGGAAGAGAGCGACCGCGGACCGTCAGCAAAAAACGTCCAAAAAGCTTAGTCCCCAAAATAATAATGTTATCAAAGGTATCTCATTGAAACAATGATGGGATGCCTTTTTTTATTTGTTTTGTCCGGGCAAATCAGAATAAGATGTTATATTAACTAGTATCCATCCATAAATGAGGATTTTTATTCAAGATCAAGCCTCCGGTCCGGAGGGGCTTGTGAAAAAAATAACCACCCCGGTACGATCTGCCGGACCTACGGGGCAGGCACAGGGGTTGGGCAAAAAGACCATTTATGGATGAACACTACCTATCTGTTCTGAAGCCAGCTTTCAAGGCGGCGAAGACCTTCTTTTATTGAAACCCGGGGAGTATATCCCAGGTCTTTTTCGGCAGCGCTGATATCGAACCAATGGGCTTTTGCGAGTTCATCTGCCAGAAAACGCGTCATCTTGGGCTCTTTGCTAATATTAAAAGTTCTGCAAGCGGATTCGAGTATAACTCCGGTTAGCCACGCTATCCTGCGGGGCATGGAACGTCTGACAGGAGCGAGACCTGCCGCTTTTAAAATATGGTTTATCATATTCCATAATGGAACAGGATCTCCCTGACTAATGAAATAAACATTTCCGCAAAGTTTAGGGTTGTTTTCCAATTCATCCGCAGCCAGAATATGGGCATCCGCAGCATTGTCTATGTAAACGGTGTCTACAAGGTTTTTACCGTTACCTACTCTTATCAGACCGTTGGCTCTTGCAATAATCCTGGGGACAAAATGCTTATCCCGTGGCCCCCATATCAAATGAGGTCTCAAAATAATTGTCAGTAACCCCTCGCCGGCGGCCTTGATGACATGCTGTTCGGCAATCGCCTTTGTTTGCGGATAATGAGCATAATACGTTGCCGGATAGGGGACAGACTCGTTAACTCCCTCCATGTCTGTACCGTTAAAGACGACACTGGGCGAACTTGTATAAATCAGCCTTGAAATATTATGCTTTTTACAGCCTGCAATAACGTTTTGGGTGCCGATTACATTGGTTTTGTAATAGTCGGAATAATCCCCCCAGATCCCGGCTTTGGCTGCTGTATGAAAAACAAGATCCACGCCCCTTAACGCCTGCCCAATCGAAATTTTATCACAGATATCGCCCTGTATCTGTTCAATACCCATGGATGTAAGTTCGGAGTGGAGGTTTCGGGAGAAGCTTCGGACATGATCGTTTCTTTGCACAAGCAATTTTATAATAGCTCTGCCCAAAAAACCTCCACCCCCTGTGACCAGAACTTTTTTGGGAGTGGTTGCTTTTATTGATTGATCATTTTTCATTCATTTAATTTCTTTTCTGCCCATATTGCCAGTTTTTCACGAAAGATTTTTGAATTGTGTCGTATGTCTACCGGAAAAGACTTGCAAAACAATATCCTGTTAATGTTTTTTGTCAATTCGTTTTGTTGTCCAAGTTCAAAAAGTTCTTTTTTAATTTTCTTTTTTTTATACCTATTTCTTCCATGTTCCAGTTCGATACATATTACTGGTTTTTGTTGATGCAGAGGGCCTATTCCTACAAGGGCACTTCGAAACACCATAGGATGATTATTGAAGATTGCTTCGCAGGGGATGGTAAAAAGAGTCGTTTCTTCAGTGGTCACACGATGGCTTTTACGACCGCAAAACCATATCCTTCCCTTTGAATCCATCCACCCAAGATCACCCATCCGGTGCCATATCGTATTGTCGTCTTTAATCTTGGAAAGGGCATCTGCTTCAGGTCTTTCAAAATAGTGTCGGGTTACCAGATCTCCTTTAACCGTTATTTCTCCGGTTTCGCCGGCTTTAACTTCAAGGTCCTTTGACCATTTGTTGATGGGATCGTCGCTGATGTTGATAATGCGCACGTCTAAATCGTTAATGGGACGTCCTATACAGATACCATAACCCTGCTCGCTTAATTTTCTGGTTTCAGATAGAATTTCATTGCTAGAGATAGATATGACAGGCACCGCTTCGGTAGCGCCGTATGGCGTATGAATCTCGGCATCTTCACACAGCATGGAGGAAAACTGCTCTATAACAGATGGTGATACTGGTGCCCCGGCTGAAATTACCCTCTTCAAAGACGGTAGCTGTATGTTTTTTTGCTTGCCGTATTTGCCGACGTGATTTAACAGGGCGGGTGAAGCGAACATGCTGGTAACCCCCTGATTTAAAATAGCCTCGATGATTTTTTTCGGGTTTACCCGGGCAGGTTTTGTGGGGTCCATATCCGGTATCACTGAAGTAATCCCCAACGCCGGCCAAAAAAGGGCAAAAAGCGGAAATGTTGAAAGATCTATTTCGTCGAATGAAATGTCTAGATGGGATTTAATATGACGGAGCTGAGCATCAAAGTTTCCATGAGTGTATACAGCACCCTTGGCCGGCCCTGTGCTGCCAGTGGTAAAAAGGATAGCGGCTGTCTCATCCCGACCGGTTTTAGCCGTTGTATAGGGTTTCCAGGGAACCTTACGGATCTTATTTAGCGTAAAACCTTTCGGAAACCATCGCCGGCCGACTGTTATCCATGTCTTTACTGTATTGAAAAATTTTGGATAAAGGATTGGAAGTACCTGGGCAGCAGGGATACCGATAAACGCATCGGGCTGGCCTTCTTTAAAACACTCGACCATTCGGCGTATTCCCATTCCTGGGTCTACTACAACCGGAACCGCACCGGTTTTGAAAAGTGCAAACATGATAATAAAAAATTCCAGGCCGGGCTTTACCATTAAAACGGTACGGATACAGCGATTGATACCTGTTTTTTCAAATCCGTGGGCCAGACAGTCAGATTCTTGATCGAGTTGCAAAAAAGTAAGATGAGAATATGCAATTCTGCCATAATTATCACGGCCTGCAGGATAAATAACCGCCCTTTTATATGGCGCTATTTCGGCCATCCTTTTAAGATAGAATGAGACGTTTACGGAATCTTTTTCATGATCGGCTGGTATCATTGGTTCGATTCAATTTCAGGTTGATAATTTTCATAGATTTTTTTACTAATATATCGACCCGGTTAAGAGGCAGACAAAGGAGCGCAGCGAAGTTGTCTGTCCTCCTTCAACCGTTTGATACTATTTATGGCCTTCCCTCAGATGAAGGTGTTATAAAAGAATTACCCAATTCTATTAGCCCTTCACCCAAAGGAGGACAAATTATGAGATTTTACAATCAACAACATTACACTTTAGAGGATTTATGATCTCTGTTGTCTACACCCTCCACTGACGTATCCGTTTTTTTAGCATCTCAAAGTTGGAATGGTAATTTAAGTCGTCTGAACAAAAATTTGATGTCATCATTTTCAGGTAGTTGACGTAAAAAAGCAATAAATTTTTGATCAAGTTTTTCGTCTGTATATTCAGAGTTTCTGGTAAATGATCTTTACCCAACTTAACTATTTGAGATCACTATATGGCAGATTCTCATAATTTCGTGTGCATTAAGAATTTGAGTATAGTATAACCTGCTGAAACTATTAGATGCAAAAAAATACTTTTGTTCTTGACAAATAAAAACTGAAAAGCTATTTTTGGATTATGATTGTCAAGACCGAAAAAATTGGTGGTCTATCCGTATGGACTGACCAAAACTCAATTAACGGAAAAACCACTATTGAACTAAGCGCTTCGCGCAGTTAATCTCCAAACACTTCAAGATTTCGATTCAATTCACATATTTGATCACCCTTAAAAGAGTGTGGCATACCTCTTATATTTTTCCATTCACCCTAAAAAAGGAGGTACACCATAACACCCTTGAGACATCGGATGATCGAAGACTTACAACTCAGAGGCTACAGCGATAGCACTCAGACCCTTTATGTCACTGCCGCAAAAGACCTTGGAACTATTACGTGAACAATGGAAAAGCCACAGAAACGAAGTGAGGTCTGAACTTTCTATTTTTAAGCCAAAGTTTATTAAGCACCATGCCGCAAGGATATCTTCTTAAACATCAAAGCAATACCTTCATTAAGCGTATAGATGGATTCAATGTCAAGATGATCATCAGATATAAAATCAAAATAGATGTGAAGATTAGACTCAAGACCATCTTCCGGTTTCCAGTAGCAAACCATTATAGGAAAAAGAGGCAAGGGATGCAAAACAATTGAAATGTCTGAATCAATAGGACTAACAATTTGCTTTCCATCGAAAATTTCCAGCATATCTTTAAACAGATCAGTATAGGTATCGGCAACCCGCTTTAACGGTTTTTCACAACATTGTTGATAATGAGCATATCGGGAAGGCCCGCCAGTCAACTCCCGAAATGTGATCCAATTCCCGCACGGAGATTTACCCGATCCCTTCAAGATATAGTTCAATGCCGGCACGACCATATATGCATTGATATGAATTTCAGATGATATGTTGCCCTTGGTATCAACACTGAAATCCTTACCAAAAATCTTTATGGTCAGTTTATTGTTGGAAAACCGGGCTCCCAAGCGTTTCGCTGATTCGGAAAGATCAATCAAAGATATCTTTTGCTTTAGTACTTCAATGGCTTCTGCTTTATATTCATCAACTGTATTGGGTTTCTCAATTGCCTCCCCATACCGGTCAATCACTTCTTTTTCCAAATAAGGGCAGGCATGTATCGGTTTTTTTCCCTTAAACACGGCCACTGCAAATGCCAGGCAGGTTCTTTCATTACATTCTCTACAGTTAGAACCATTCAACAACTTAAAGATTTCCATGGGGTTATTGATATGTGACATTCAAGAATATTCCTTTTTTTTTAGATCTCATCTGATTGAATCATTTAAGGTTCAGTAACAATTCTCAAGTACCATTAATGATAAGAACTCGCTTTTTGAGAGCGGGTGAAGTAGATTAAAAAATTATAATTGTGTATGGAACTCATACCCGAATTTTGCACGTATCGGAGGCTTTCATATGCAAGGCACTTAAGGGTGAAGTCATAGTGAACTATTACGAGTCCTTAATAACGCAGCAGGTAACTTCTCAATAAGTTATGGTGTATCAAATGGTGATATTGAGCCGAAGCCATAATTTATTGAGAACTTACCGCAGCAGCTGGAAGCCTCCGGCTTGCCCTTTAGGTGAAAATTAATGAATAAAAAAGGTTAACATCAGATTTAACATCTGGGTAAGAACCATGATTATGTAATTTTGTCTAAACTCGCTCCAATCAAGTCGTTTAAAAAATTTCATTAATTTTCATGCAAGCACCGCCGCTGGCCTGAAAAACGGCCAGTTTAATCGAAAAAAAACTTTGATCTTGTAGTTTCATATGAGATTCAGGTCATACAAAGCTCAACACATGGAAGCCCATTGTTTGCGGCAACAATCAAAGTTTTCATACCAAAGGCGAACCCGGTTGTCAATCGCTTCTTTTTACCATTTTTTGCCCAACCGTTTATAATTATAGGTTTTTTAGGTAAAGCTTTCCCGTCTACAAATATCCGGGCAATCCAAAACCAGTAGCAACTCGGATTTGTTATTGTAAATTCGTTTGAGGGCAGCGTTTAATGTTGCGCTGAAAGTCTTGGTAGTAAATATTTGGTTAAACATGTCCTCCAAACGTTTTTTATCTTTGGAATTGGGGTTTTCTTTGTATTTTTTTAACCCCTCATATAGCAGCCATACTTGATCCTTTACTGTATCCAGGTCTTTTTTGACCTGATCGGTAAACGGAATAATTTTGTTGATTGCTCTGTTGGCATGAATCCAACAAAGGGCATGCAAAAGCACATTAAACTGACCGGCATCATCGCTTATGATAGCCAGTTCCTTTGAGATGCCATGTTCAATGATACTGCCAATCAATACGCCTTCTGTGGCTATTTGTATGTGTCGATTTTTTACAATGCCATGGTCGGCTAAAAAATCATTCCACTGGCAATCATTGGCACATATCATTCCCATATTTGCGATGATGGGTTTAATCGCTTGTTTGGGCAGTTTGTTGGTTTCCATATTTATGATGGCATCCATATTTATAAAATAATCTGAGTGTCCGGCACATAACAATTTTAAAAAATTAATGCGGCTTTTTCTTTCAGTGCTTTCAAACCAGGAAAATAATTCATTGCCAATATGGGTGCAATAGCCGTTTTTGCCTTTATGCCTGGCACCGGTATCATCCACATTGATATAGTTGGATACCTGAAGACCGACGGATAAAATATCATCCTTTTCCTTG
>CAZKDT010000141.1:0-7422 GCA_964551515.1 uncultured Desulfobacteraceae bacterium
GGGAAAACAAGGAGAAACTTATCATGGTCGGGCGCATAAAACCATCTTTAAGAGAATCGAGTCCTTTCTTAATGATATGTTTGCGTCTGTTAGACGGCGCGGTGGTCGCGCTTATGCTTTATCCCATTGTCATGCTGTATACCGGGCAATGGAACGAGCGCTATGAATCATTGGCGCTGCTTTCATTTTGTATGACCCTCCTGATCTTTCATTTTATGGGCGTGTACATGCCATGGCGAGGACAGGCCTATTTGAGCGAGTTGAAGACCGTGCTGACAGCATGGTTGAGTATGGTGTGCCTGGTTTTGTTTCTGCTGTTTTTTTTCAAGGTGGCTCAACAATATTCCCGGTTTGTGTTGATGACCTGGTTTGTGGCTGCACCGATGTCTATTTTTCTGATGCATGCGGGAGCCCACAAGATGCTTCGTTTTATGCGGAGCCGAGGAAAGAACCAGCGAAGCGCCGTGATTGTAGGCGCCGGTGATTTGGGGCTGTCTTTGGCCGGATATATTGATACAATTCCATGGTCCGGCATCAGGGTGCTCGGCTTTTTCGATGATAGTGAAACAACAGAGGATCTTGTTGGCAAGGGTCAGAAGAAGAAAGTTCTGGGGGTCATATCAGAGCTGAAGGAGTACCTGAAAAACAACGTTGTAGATTTCGTATATATCGCCCTGCCCATGCGGGCCGAGAAAAAAATCCATGATATCTTAAACAGTTGCCGAATCTATGGGGCCAGGATTTACCTTGTGCCTGACCTTTATGCCTTCCGTATCTTCAATACGCGGCTGGAACACCTGGGGAATGTGATACTCTTGGATTTTAATCCGGATTCCAGGCAAAAGCGGGTGTTTGACATCTTTTTCTCTTTGGCGGTGATTTTGATGGCCCTGCCCTTATTGCTGATTATTGCCATGCTTATCAAGTTCGATGACGGAGGGCCTATATTTTATAGGCAACGCCGTATTACAGTGACCGGCAGGGATTTTTTCTGTCTCAAGTTCAGGACTATGTACGTGGATGCTGATAAAAAACTGAAGGAAATCCTGGACAATGACCCGAAGGCGCGAAAGGAGTGGGAGCAGACCTTCAAGCTCAAAAACGATCCGAGGATCACACGGGTCGGGCGGTTTCTGAGAAAGGCCAGCCTGGATGAACTGCCGCAGTTTATCAACGTACTGAGAGGCGAAATGAGCGTGGTGGGCGCAAGGCCCATTGTGCACCGTGAATTACACGACTATTACAAGGAAAATGCGGGGATTTACTGTTCCATCAAACCCGGCATCACCGGGCCCTGGCAGGTGGGCAAGCGCAGTGATACTGCGGACTACCAGGAACGGGTGGAGCTGGATAACTGGTATGTGCTTAACAACAATTTTTGGTTGGATATAAAGATAATCTTCAAGACTGTCTGGTGCGTAATAAAGGGGAAGGGGGCGTATTAACTACAGGGCACTTGAAGTACAGGGAGTACGTCTGCGTACCCTCCGCCTCGCATCTGCAGCACCCTGTAAACGCTTACAGTTCAGTGGGTTGCAGTAAAACGGGCGTTGTAATCCCGTGAATGGTTACAGAATCCCTAAGTTCTTTTTACCCATTTCAGCCCAAGGCCGTTTTGGGTAATGGGGGATGTAGATGGAAGTTACGTTATTCTGAACCGGGATGATTAGGATGAATCCCTATATTCCTCCTATAATTAAAAACGGACAAGGCCTGAGAACCGAGCAGATTGAGAGGTTAAAGAGCTTAGTTGGGTTATAGAGTGAATCGTTTTTTTATTATCGGCGTTATTGCCACCATGCCGCTGTTTTTCGGGGCGGTACAGACCCGGGTATGGGCGGTTTATGCCGGGGTGATGATGTGCGTCTTTCTGGTTGACTGGTGGCAGGGAAATACTGATTTAGAGTTTTTAAAAAGCCCTTTGCTGATTTTCAGCGCAGGGATTTTTTTGGTGTTTACGTTTTTGCAGGTGGTGCCTGTACCTTTGGAAGTAATGGAACTCTTGAGCCCGGTTCGCCGGCTCTTACTGGCCAGGGCCTATGAACTGACCGGACAGAGTGAGGGCTGGCAATCCCTGAGTTATGACTGGCAGGCCTCATTTGCCTGGTGGGTTTTTCTGGGAAGCCTGACGCTGTTTGCCAGAGTGGTTTATCGGTATGTGGGCCGGACAAGGAATCTGATTTTGCTGGTCAAGGTGATGTTCGGGGTCGCCTTGTTTGAGGCATTATATGGCCTGGTTCAGGCGCTGATTCCAACGCTTGGAGTGCTGTGGGCGGATATAAACGCTTACATGGGCAATAGCCGCGGCACATTTATCAATCGCAACCATTTTGCGGGTTATGTTGAGATGGTCTGGCCACTGGGGCTGGGGCTGATCGCCGCCATGGCCCATGCATGGACCGGGGAGGGGCATGGAAACGCTTATGGAGTAAAGCGGTTTAAGAATTTTCTATCATCAGACCGCCTGGGCCTTCAATTATTTCTGTGGGCCGCCCTGTTGTTTATCCTGCTGGCCCTGCTGTTTTCCAAGTCCAGGGCGGGTATTACCGGCGCATTTATCGGTTTGGTGGCGTTTATCGCCCTGGCCCATGCGGGCGAAAAGCGATTTTCCCGGCCGGCGTGGGTGATGATGGGCGCAGGGTTTGCCTTTTTGTTGTTTTACGGCAATGTCATCGGACTTGAGGAGCTTATAGGGAGATTTATGGCCCTGGAGGAAGGGGCTGGTTCCAGGACGGATATCTGGAGGGACAGCTTGATGATCATAAAGGACCATCCTTTGGGAATAGGGCTTCAAAGCTATGAACAGGTGATGCCGGTGTATAACAGCCTGGGACCGCCGGGGATCAAGTTTACCCATGCACACAACGATTATCTGGAATTGCTGGCCGAGGCGGGATGGCCCGGTTTTTTGGCTCTGGTAGGCGGATTTTACGTGTTTTTGGGCCGAAGCATTTGGAAAATTAAAAAATATGGGAAAGACATAGATGCCGAAAGGTTTTTTATTGGAATCGGGGCCTGTTGCGGCCTGATTTCAATTGCCTTTCACAGTCTTTTTGATTTCAACCTGCAAATTCCGTCTAATTTGCTTTATTTTGTGGTCTTGGTGGTGATTTTACGTTCGTGTTTGTGGAATAGGGGTTAAGTAGGGGTGATGATTGATCTTCACAGCCATATACTGCCTGGAATTGACGATGGGCCTGAAACTTTGGACAAAAGCATTGAGCTGGCAAAGGAATATGAAGATGCCGGGTTTAAGCAAATAGTTGCCACCCCTCACTGGATTTCAGGGACCGCCTGGATGGCCTCAGCGAATCACGTTTTGCAGAAAGTGTCTGCTTTTAACCAGGAATTAAAACGGGGCCATTCGGCGATCCATGTATATGCAGGCCAGGAGATAGCGATTGATAATAACATTGCCGCTTTGCTTGATCAAAAACAGGTACTTTCATTGGCAGGGGGGCCTTATGTCTTGATTGAGAGCCCTTTTCAGCGCTTTCCGTTTAGATGGCAAGAAATTTTCTTTGCCATATTATCCGGTGGATACAGGATTCTTCTGGCACATCCGGAGCGGTGCGATCAGATAATAAATGATCCTTCCATGATTGATGCTGTTTTAGACGTTGGCGCTTACCTTCAGGTCAACGCGGATTCTTTTCTTGGAAGGTATGGCAAGCCGGTTGAGAAGACGGCTTTTCGGCTGGCCGCTCAAGGCTACATTCACTGCCTGGCCACGGACAGCCATGACCCGGTTTACCGCAGCCCCCGGAATTTTAAAAAGGCCCTGGCGCTTGCTGAAAGATATATTGGGCCTGAAAATACGGATATAATAGTCCGGCAAAATCCGGCACGGGTTTTAAACGGCCGGCCTCTGGTCATGTGTGAATCAGCCAATCGCGACAAGCAAAGAAAAAAACGGTGGAAGTTTTGATAAAAAAAATTTTCATTACTTTATTGATGGCGGCGGCGATTATCTGGCTGGTCATGTATGCCCGGGAAAAGGAACAGGTCAAAAATGCCGATTATAATTATACCGGTGAGGAGTTAAACGGGTTAAGGCTATTTCCGAAGGCCTGGTATGATTATGGCCGCAAGGCCTGGTATGAAAACAGGGTAAAGGATGCTGCTGAAGACTTCACTGGAGCGGTTTCCGGCCATGTTTTATATATAAATGCCTGGCTGAGACTGGCCCGGGCGGAGGCGGCGCTGGGAAACACGGAGAAGGCAATCGAAATTTTGAGATTTACTCATGAATTGACACTGAATGTGATTGAGTGGAAATGGCGGCATATTATGCTGAGTCGGGAGCTGGGTGTTGAGGATATATTTCTGCAGGACCTCAATTATGTGATTCCATATCCAAATTTGCAGGCCGATGCCTTGCAGTTACTGGACATGCATTATAAAAGACAGGCCGCAAAGGTATTAAGGGTGATGGTCCCTGATAACCGGCTTTATTACCTGCGGTGGCTGATGCGATGGCGCAGGACTGAAGATACCTGGACAGTGTGGAAAGCACTGGATGAATCAGACAGGCGCACGAATAAATTTTATGAAGAATACGTACATTTTCTGGTCCGTCAGAAGGCAATTCCAAGAGCGGCCCGAATATGGCGGGAGTATACCGGAATAACAGGAATAACCAACCCCGGGTTTGAAAAAAAGCTGTCTTTAAAGGGATTCGGCTGGCGAAGCATACAGAGTAAAAAGACATCCTGGACTATAGAGCGGAGTTTAGCGGAAAAGAAGAGCGGGCGCTATTCATTAAATATCTCGTTTGACGGCACTGAAAATATAAACTTTTATCATGTAAGGCAGATTGTCCCGGTTGAGCCGGGACAGCCGTATTTGTTTTCTTGCTGGTGGAAAAGCAGTCGCCTTACCACGGATCAACGCCCTTTTATTGATATTCATTGTTATGATCATAAGAGCAGGCACTGGCAAAGTGAAATGCTGCCTGAAGAAAGTGACTGGCACCAGGCAGGCATTCATTTTTTTTCGCCTGAAGATTGCCGTGCCGTTACTATTTGCATTCGCAGAAAGCCCAGCCACCGTTTTGATTCTAAAATCGACGGGGAATTCTGGCTTGACGATTTTGAACTCCGGAGGATTCTATAGGTTATGACTGATCAACAAGCAAACAGTTTTCCCGTGAAGGCCGAAAACGGTTCTGATTTGCCGTCAACCCGTTACCGGGAACCAATTCCGGACATCATCGAAGAAGAGGTAAATTTAAAGGATTATCTGGAGGTCATTTTACGCCGCAAGTGGCTGGTCATTGGTATACTGTTTTTTACTTTTGTCTCCACCTTGATATTCAGCCTGGTTGCCGAAAAGCAGTACGAGGCCTCAGGAAGCATAGAGATAAGCCAGGAATCACAGAAAGTCACCAAGTTCGAGGATATGGTGACCGAGAGGCTTCGGGGCCAAGAGTTTATCTCTACTCAGATGTCCTTGTTGACCAGCGACGTCCTGGCCTCTCGAACAATAAAAAAACTGAATCTGGCTGAACATCCACTGATGCTTGAAGAGGATAAAGATTCATCGGGTGGATGGCTGATTTCCCAGGCAAAGGCCTTTATTCAGTCATTTGCGAAAACTGGTGACAGCCAGCAGGATTTGCTTGCCAATACCTTATTATCCGAGGTCATGGACCAGAAAAGGCTGCTTGATTTTTTTAAGGAGCGACTGGATGTGTCTAACAAGCGGGACTCCATGATCATTAATGTCTCTTTTATGTCTCCCAGCCGTCAGCTATCCATGGATTCAGTCAATACCTTGATGGAAGAGTTTGTTAACTGGAAGATGGATCAAAAGATAGAGTCCTCCAAAAAGGCCACCGAGTTCTTGATGAAGCAGATCGACCGGGCCAAGATCAATCTGGAAAAGGCGGAAGAGAGGCGGAATGAGTTTGCCAAACAGGCGGGCATAGTTTCCATGGACTCCAAAATAAACAGCATATATCGACAATTGGAGGACATTAACGTGGCCCTGGGCAGCGCCGAGGCCGATCTTTCAGAAAAAGAGGCATCTTACAAGCAGGCCTTAAAGGACGGCCCGTTAAGCCTGCCCCAGGTCTTAAACAGCCAGTTGATAAACACATTAAAGTCCGAGTATGCCAAACTGCGATCCGAATATGAAGATCTAACGCAGACCTTTCATGAGGAATATCCGGATGTCAAGACCCTTAAGAGCAGGATGGACAGCATCAAAGAGCGGATTGATGACGAATCCCAAAAGATTTTTAATTCCATTGAACATGATTATCGGGCCGCCCTGAGCCGGGTGGAGTCATTAAAGAAAAAGGTGCAGGAGAAAAAACAGCAGGCCCTGGACCTGAACGAACGGGCCACCCAGTATAAGATCATGGAAAGGGAGGTCCAGACCAATAAGGCTATTTACCAGAGCCTGCTGGAAAGGGTCAAGGAAATCGAATCCATGGCCGGAGTTTCCCCTGCCAATATCCAGATCATAGACAGGGCCTCCTTGCCGATTTTTCCGGCAAAACCGAATGTAAAGCTAAATCTTTTGTTGGCGATCGTACTGGGTTTGATGGCCGGAATCGGAGGGGCATTTCTGGTGGAGTATTTTGCTGATACAATCACCAATCCGGATCAAATCGCCGAACGTTTCCGGATACCCATTCTGGGAGTGATTCCATTGGAGAAAGAAAGACCGGGATACCCGATTGAAAAGACCTTCTATAATGACCCACGGGCAGGTCTATCCGAAGCGCTTCGAACAGCGAAGGTCTCTATTCAGTTATCCGGCTCAGATTCCCAGTCAAAGATCATCGCTATTACCAGTACCGCGCCCGGAGAGGGAAAGACCACCGTCGCTTCGAACCTGGCACAGGCATTTGCCGGTGCCGGAGAGCAGGTGGTGTTAATCGACGCGGACCTGCGAAAACCCAGGTTGCATAATGTTTTTTCAGATGATTTGGCAAAGAATAACGGATACGGCCTGTCCAGTTTTCTGGCCGGGGTTATTGATGAAGGCTTTATTGCCAAAACCAACATAGACAATATTTCTGTTATTCCATCCGGCCCGATACCGCCGAATCCAGTGGAATTGCTGGCATCGAACCGTTTTTCGCAGCTTATAAAGGAGCTTTCTGAAAAATTTGACCGCATCATTGTGGATAGCCCGCCGCATTCCGGATTTGCCGATGTCCTGGTGCTGTCCAGACAGGTGGGAGGCATCATTCTGGTCTGCGGCATGGGCGAGACAACCAGGGATGGTCTGCGTCACTTTAAGAAAGCAATGGCAAACATACAAGGCAATGTGCTGGGATGCATTGCCAATAAGCTCAATTTAAGCAAACGCTATGGATATCACTCTTATTATAAATATTACAACTATTATTACGGGGATAAAAAAGTTGATTCGAATACAGCCAGGCTAACTTCCTGAGTTTAAGATAAT
>CAZKDT010000142.1:0-7413 GCA_964551515.1 uncultured Desulfobacteraceae bacterium
GTCGCTGTTGCAGTATATGTAGTTGTAGTAAGAAAACCTGGGCTATAAGTATACCGTGTGTCACCTTTTGTCTTAAATCCTATAGCAGTCAAAGTATTACTGTATGTATCAAATTCAGCACTATAGGCCTCCTGACACGTTGCTATGGCTCCAAGATTCGATTTTGCCTCGGTTTGTTTCGCCTTGCATGTATAACTCAAATAGTTAGGTATGGCAATGGCAGCCAGAATACCGATGATCGCGACAACGATCATCAATTCGATGAGCGTAAAACCTTTTTGTTTGTTTCCTCTTAGTTTTTCTACCATGGTAAACCTCCTTTTAATTGTTTTTTAAATGTTATTAACTGTTAAATTGTTTTTATTAATATTTGGCAATCAATATAACACATTAAACCATAGACCCTAATCCTGACACACCGGACCCAAAAAAGATCGGTTTTATTTTTATCACAAAGTTCACCAAAGAAAAGAAAAATAAAATGTATAACCTCGGAAATTTAGGTAAGCAAATAATATGCCAAGAACCGATAAAATATTAAATAATTATAACATTTTGAATTTACATTATATATTTTTTACCGGAAATATTGTTTATTTTTTTTTCGGCTTAATATGACAATTGATGTCAACTAATGTAGATTTTGTCAAAAAGAGAGGGGGCGTTTGCGGTCAAATGGTCTGTTCCGGATATTTGCCTGTTATTTTTTTTCTATTCCCAGTTTTTGCAATCGGTAGCGAAAAGTACGGAAGCTTATACCAAGCAAATCGGCCGCATCTTGCTTTTTCCCGTCGGTGCACTCAAGGGCCTTTTCCAGATATGCTCTTTCTATTTCTTCCAGGATGGCATCAAGCGATACCCCGTTTCTCACTTCGTCCAGGTCGAATCGCCTGTCTTTAATCCCTTCGATCCATCTTCGCTTATAATTAGAGAGGGCCAGACTTTCCGGAAGAATAATGTTTGTCATGGAAAGAGCCACGCTTCTTTCCAACAGATTTTCAAGCTCACGGACATTGCCGGGGAAATCATATTTATTTAAAAGATCTATGGCGTAAGATGAAATTTTTGTTATTTCCTTGCCCATTTCCCGCGAGTATTTATCAAGAAAATGCTGGGCGAGAAGACGAAGATCACTCTTTCTTTTCCTGAGCGGCGGCACCTTTATTTCTATTACATTCAGCCGATAAAAAAGGTCTTCCCGGAAATTTCCGGCTATAACTTCATCTTCAAGTTTCCTGTTTGTTGCGGAAATGATCCTGATGTCAACGAAGACATCCTCATTGCTTCCAACCGGTTTAAATACGTGCTCCTGAACAGCTCTTAACAGCTTTACCTGAACTGGAAGGCTGAGCTCACATATTTCATCTAAAAAAATCGTTCCTTTATCGGCAACCTCAAAAAGTCCCTCTTTATTATGGATCGCACCGGTAAATGACCCTTTTTTGTGACCAAAAAGTTCGCTTTCCATCAATGTCTCAGGAATACCGCCACAGTTTACAACCACAAACGGTTTTTCACACCTGCGACTCTGCTCATGTATGGCTTTGGCGATTAATTCTTTACCGGTTCCACTTTCGCCGGTGATAAAGATGCTAGTTTTTGTTTTGGCAACCTGTAGAATAAGTTTATAAATGTGCCTCATGCTGGGGCTGTCTCCAACAATTTTTCCAAAATGCAGAGTTCTCTTTAATTCATCATCAATAATCTCTTTTTCATGCTCTATTGTTTTAAGATCCAGAGCATTTCTTATGGTCTGCTTAAGTTCTTCATTATTAAATGGTTTTGGCACAAAATCGTAAGCTCCTTCATTCATGGCTTCAACTGCGGCTTCAGTAGTTGAATAGGCTGAAATCATGATGACCACCGCATCCTGTTTCTGAGCTTTGGCTGCCTTTAACACATCAATACCGGTAATATCTCCTAACCTGATGTCGCAGAGCAGAAGATCAAAAACCGTTTTTTCTATCATTGATATGGCTTTTCTGCCATCTTCCGCGCATGAAACCTTGTACCCTTCCTTGGTAAGCAAGACTTCTAATAACTCGCGCATGCTCAACTCATCATCTACAACCAGTATGTGAGCAGTATCATTTGTCATTTCCTGTCCGATGTTCCTTCTTACCTTCTGATTTTCTGACCATGAAAGCATAGAAATGAGAAATGAGAAAATAGGAATTAGATATTCTGCATTTTATCTTTAAAATGCTTGATTGGACCATATCCCACAACTCTTTCCTATTTCCTATTTCCTATTTCCTATTCCCTCTTTCCTATTCCCATTGCTTTTCGCGCTGTTGTTTTTTAAGATATCGGATGTATCCGTCTAAAACCCTAATTGCGTTCTCAGAAATATCCCAGATGCTTTTATACTCCTTTTCGGCAATGTATTCATTATCAAGACATGTTATCAAGTGGTCTTGGGTTTCGTACATTGACCCTCTGCTTATACGACAAAACTGAATATTTTCTTGAAAGTGGAAACGCCCATAGCCCTCCGCAATATTGGCGGTGCAAGAAATAGCTGCACGCCTCATTTGTGAAGCCAAGTCATATTTTTCTTCTGTTGGTAGTTTCTTTATTACACCATATATAACCATCCTCAGTTTTCGAGCCAGCTTCCATGCTTCAATATCCGTAAAATGCTTGATTGGACCATATCCCATAACTCTTTCCTATTTCCTCTTCCCTCTTTCCTATTTCCTATTTTCTATTTCCTATTCCCTATTTCCTATTCCCTCTATCCTCTTTCCTATTCCCTCTTCCCTCTATTTCATTCGTGATTCGTCTTGATACACGATCTTCCCGCCAACCATTGTTAAAATCGCCTTGCCCTTCATATCCCTTCCGTCAAAAGGAGTGTTGCGGCTCAGTGACTTAAAATTATCTGCATTTATATGATATGGTCTTTCAGGATCAATTATCGTCATATCAGCCCGTCGCCCGACAAGTAATCCGTGTTCAAGCCCGAGGATGCGCGCCGGATTGGTTGACATTTTTTCAACAAAAACCGTCATGGGGATCACACCATCTTCAACCAGCTTTAAAGCGAGAGAAACCGAGGTTTCAAGCCCAATGATCCCATTTGCCGCCCGGTCGAATTCCACGTGTTTTTCAATAGGAGAATGAGGTGCATGATCAGTGGCAATAACATCAATGGTTCCGTCCGCTATCCCCCGCCGGATAGCTTCCCGGTCCTTCCCGGATCTTAAAGGTGGATACATCTTTGCGTTGGTATTATATTTTTTAACAGATTCATCTGTAAGTGTAAAATAATGAGGCGCAGTTTCAGCCGTAACCGGTATCCCTCTTTTTTTTGCATCTCTTATGGCCCTTACGGATTCCCTTGTACTGACATGGGCGATATGAACGGGAACTCCCGTCAACTCACACAGGGCGATATCCCTGAACACCATTATACTTTCGGCAACATTGGGTATCCCCGCAAGCCCCAGTCGCGTTGCAACAGCCCCTTCATTCATCGCACCGCCGGCAGCCAAATCAAGATCCTCACAGTGAGAAATAACCGGCAGATCAAATCCTTTTGAATATTCCAGGGCTCTTCGCATAAGCTGACTGTTTATCACCGGGTTACCGTCATCGGATATGGCAATTGCACCGGCTTCTTTTAACTCTCCATATTCACAAAGACTCTTTCCTTTAGACCCCTTGCTGATTGCGGCAACCGGATAAACGCGAACGGTGTTCGCTGCTTTTGCCCTCTGCAGGATGTATTTCGTAACCTGGCTGCAATCATTGACCGGATTTGTGTTCGGCATACAGCATATTGCTGTAAATCCGCCAAAAGCCGCAGCCAGACAGCCGGTTTCAATGGTCTCTTTGTATTCATGGCCGGGCTCGCGCAGATGAACATGCATATCTATCAAACCGGGGGTTACTATTTTATCCGAAGCATCTATTATTCCGGCTTCCGGGTATTCACCGCCTGACAGACCCCCCTTTTTTATTTCAGCTATCTTACCGTCCGCGATAAGGATATCCATTATTCCGTCTAAATTCCCCGGATCCATAACCCTGCCGCCCTTAATCAGCATCAACATTTCATGCACCTCCTGTCACCAGATATAAAAGAGCCATGCGCACAGCCACACCGTTTGTTACCTGATCAAGAATAATAGAATAGGGCCCGTCTGCAATATCATAAGCAATTTCAACTCCTCTGTTTATAGGTCCCGGATGCATAATCAGCACATTATCTTTAGCTTTTTTCAGTCTATTTTTTGTTAGCCCATAGACTGTTGAATACTCACGTTCTGTTGGAAACAAAAAATTTTGTTGCCGCTCCTTTTGTATTCTTAACATCATAATTACGTCTGCATCACGGATAGCCTCTTCCACATCAAAGGTAACTGAAACGCCAAGGGCTTCGATACCCTTGGGAATCATGGTACGAGGACCTGCCAGCACAACATGGGCGCCCATTTTTGTGAACCCGATACTGTTTGATCTTGCGACCCTGCTGTGAGATATATCACCAATTACGGCAATTCGCAGACCGGATATTTCGCCTTTATTTTCTCTAACCGTCATCAGATCAAGAAGGGATTGTGTCGGGTGAGCGTGCATGCCGTCACCCGCGTTGATAATCGAAGACTTCAGCATGCCCGCCAGCATATGAGGGGCGCCTGCCGAACTATGCCGTATGACGATCACATCAGGGTTCATGGCTTCAAGATTTCGAGCGGTATCGATCAGGGTTTCTCCCTTGACCATGCTGCTGGAACTTGCGGATATGGAAAGGCTGTCGGCGCTGAGCCGCTTGGCGGCAATGTCAAAAGATGTGCGGGTGCGAGTGCTCGGTTCATAAAAAAAAAGAACAACCGTCTTGCCCCGTAACGTTGGAACTTTTTTGATAGGCCTTTCAGATATCTCCTTCATTCTTTCCGCTGTATCCAAAATCAATGTGATCTCGTCAACAGAAATAGACTCCATATCCAGAATATCTTTTTTTGAAAACTGCATGCGTCACCTGATTTATTCCTAAACTGAGCGTTCCAAATTTTAAAAGGTAATCAAATATCATTTATTTTTAATGAATTATCTTAATTTATATTTTTAAAATTTGAAACCCTCCGGGATTGCCGATCTTACCGCATCTACTGCGTCAGATGCCGTCCCGCATAGGCGACTATAGCGGAACAACATCTTCCTTGTATCTGTGGCAACCTCGACAATCGCTCAATTTAGGTTATTTTAATATATGCCCGATTCTGTTCCATCTGACCCCAAAATCTTCCTTGTCCCAGGACCAGTAGATGATTAAGGCTTTACCTTTGACCGCCTTCAAATTGACAAAGCCCCAAAACCTGCTGTCATAGCTATGATCCCGGTTGTCTCCCATTACAAAAAGTGAGTCTTCGGGGACAACAACCTGTCCGAAATTATCCCTGGGTTGTATAGCCGCCGGAAAAATATGAGGATCTGTATGAATACCATAGTCATGATTTAACAGTGTATGGTTCACATAAACCTTTTTGTCACGCACCTCGATTACATCTCCTTCAACGCCGATGACCCGCTTGATAAAATCCTTACTGGGGTCCTCGGGAAATTTAAAGACGATGATATCTCCGCGTTCCGGGTTTTTTATTGGAATAATAGTTGTCTCTAAGAATGGAATCTTGACACCGTAAATAAATTTATTGACCAGGATGTGATCTCCGATCAAAAGCGTCTGTTTCATGGAACCCGAGGGAATTTTAAAGGCCTGAATGATAAAGGTACGTATAAACAAGGCCAGAACAATGGCCACAAGGATCGCTTCGATGTTTTCCCTAAGGCCGCTCTTTTTTTTTGTGTGAACCTTCTCTTTATCAGATTTAGCGGAATTCTTTTTCTTCAAATTTATATCACACCTTTCTAATTGACGATTGAATATTGATGAATTCGTAAAAAGTCGCATTCATCAATTATAGAAAATTAATATGCCTCTCAATAACAGATTGCTGCAAATACCCGCCGCCACATCATCCATAACAATACCGGCGCCTCCGGATAAATTTCTTTCGAGAGATCGAATCGGATACGGCTTCCAAATATCTAAGACCCTGAATATAAAAAATCCAAAAACAACGGAAATGGTATTAAAAGGAAGCCCTGTAAATGTTACCAGAATACCTGCGATTTCATCAATGACTACACAGCCCGGATCTTCCGTATTTAATATTTTCTCAGCTTCTCGGGCTATCCATATGGCAGAAAAAATAAAAATTACAATCAAAAATACAGCAATCAACAAATTAGTTTTAGAAAAAAGAAAGCAAAGCGGAAGTCCCAGGATAGATCCAAATGTTCCGGGAGCAAAAGAAATGTTCCCGATAAAACAGCCGGTCGCAAGGAACATGACCGATTTCTGCTTTAAATTCATGGCGTGTTTCTATAGCCTGGCATGATTTTTGTCAAGAAATTGTATGGAAAATATGTTTCAACTTTATTTATGAGAAGCGCTATAATGCGACAAAGCCGCATTATTTAAGATCGCGAAGGGATTTTATAATATTGTCGTACACAATCCTTATGGGAATATTCTTTTCAAGAGCGATTTTTTTGCAGACTTCATACTCCGGCACAACACGCACACCTCCGTTTCCCTCTATAATACGTTTTACCTGAATTTCTCCATAGACTGTTTTCACAATAACGGTTTCACGGGTAAGCATGCACCTTTTAGTATTATAATATCTTACACCCAATGAACTTGTTTCCGATAAAATGCAATCGATGAGATCGTCACGGCAATCAGCCCGGCACAAAACCTGAACCATTGTCCCCGGCCGGTTTTTTTTCATGTAAATCGGTATCCAGTAAACATCCAACGCCCCTTTTTCAAAAAGCTGTTCCATCAGGAATCCAAACACCTCCGGGTTCATATCATCAATACAGGTTTCCACCACCACAATGGTATCTTTCTGATAGGTTGATCTTTGGCCTGTCCGACAACATGAGTCAGTGCCTGTAATAATTCGCAACAGATTTGGGATCGATTCCATGTCACATTTTCCGGCACCATAACCGGTTTTTTCAATGATCATATCCGGCATTTCCCCATATGATTCAGCCAGGGTAACAACGATTGCCGCACCCGTGGGCGTGACAAGTTCATGAGGTATTTTTGTGCCATAAACCGGAACCCCTTTAAGAATTTCAATGGTCGCAGGCGCCGGCACCGGCAGAGTTCCATGTGCACAGATAACAAACCCTTTTCCTAAAGGAATGCTTGAAGAAACTACCTTTTTAATACTTAAATAATTGATGCAAAGCGCTGTACCAACGATATCAACAATCGCATCGATACCGCCAACTTCATGAAAATGAACTTTATCTTTGGGACATCCGTGAATTACAGCTTCCACATGAGCAATCCGTTCAAAGATATCATGGCTAAACAGTTAAACA
>CAZKDT010000143.1:0-4435 GCA_964551515.1 uncultured Desulfobacteraceae bacterium
TATACTCCGAGAAGGCTTCACCACGCCCGATAATGTCCAAAAAAAAGACCTATTTCTATCATATTACGAGATCTGAAATCACTGGATTCCCGCTTTCCGATCAGGTCGAGGACAAGCTTCCCGGGAATGACGATAATCATTATCTAAGACACAGAAGGCTCCGAAAATGGTTTAATTTTTTAGGTCTTTTGGACGGAGTCACATTGGATTTATTATAACGGGGCAATTCCCTCTGACAGTCGCCGGAGAATATCCCAATATGCACCGCGATGGCCGCGCTTGATCGCCTCAGTTAGTTTCGGATTGTCATTATAATTGTAATTTAGATTCGCGTCAGTCCGACGTCCAAGAAGAAATCTGGTATCATAGCCAACCATACCATGTAACCAATCTTCCACATCTTCACCCAAATTTGCATCACAGTAATAAACCGGGCGAAGAAAAGATTGATTATCTTCCAAGTCTCCAAAGAGACTGGGGTTCTCCGATAAAGTTCCTTTTGATGTTTCTAAGATTTCCCGTCCCAGCCGTGTCATTGGATAAAGCCTCACCCCGAGACTAATACCCACACGTTCCGGCTTGATCTTTTCCATTAAACGAATCGTTGTTTCAATGGATTCTTTGGTTTCACCGGGAGACCCAAAGAGCAGATCGAACATGCAAATTATATTATGTTTAAGGCAAATTTCCCGAATTCGAATCAAATCATCTGATGTATATCCATGGCCGAGTCGGCGCAGCATGTTATCATCTCCATGGTCGGCCCCGAAATCGATTCCCACACATCCTGCTTGACGCATTAAATATGCCAGCTCTTCGGTAAAATACTCAGGGGAACAATATGCATACCACTTAATTTTATTTCCCAGACCTGATTCAATGATAGCTTTGGATACCAAAACAGCATGGGAATAGGGACAATTAAACTCGCTGTCACAGGTATGAAAAACAGTGATCCCACGCAAGTAAAGATTTTTTAATTCCGTTACAACATTTTTTGGATTTCGAATGCTTACCTGTTTACCCCTTACTACCGGCTCCGGGCAATAGACGCAATCCAAGGGACACCCGCGTTTGGTCTCGAACCCTACCTGCCCGCCGTTATTGAAATAATATGCATTGTCAATTAGAGATCTGGAGGCTAAATCGATTTTTTCTAAGGCAACCGGCAAAATCGTGTTCTTTCTATAGTTCCCATTCTCCATCCAAACCAGTCCCGGCACCGCCTCCGGTTTGATGTTGTCTGAAAGCGCGATGATCAGTTTAACGAAACCTTCCTCTCCGCCTCCGCATATGCCATAAGACACATCACAAAATTTCAGGACTTCTAAGGGAAAAATAGAAAAACCCACTCCACCGAGACAAACCGGTGCCTGTGTTAATCTTTTAATTTCCTCCAGAACCGGTATGATTCGTCCAAGGGAAAAATCCCGGCTGGCAAAATAAGAATCGTCTATGTTACGAACCGTAACACCGACCAGGATCGGCTTTTCCGTCAAAACCTGCGCAAGTTTTTTACTCCAATCCATCTCAACGGAACAATCCACCAAATCAACTGCTATTCGGGCATGTTCACATGCGCTCCCCAGATAGTCCAGAGAGACCGGAGTCACCGGTGGTTTCATGGGATTGGGATTAACAAGAACAATTCGCATAAGCATATCCAATTGGATTCATGCAGCATTGTTTGCAGGCGTTTCTCCGAAAGGTTCAATCTTTAAAGACGCTATTACATGATAATAAGCCGGTGACCGTCCAATCGTATGTGCTATCATTTTCAGTGGTCTCGGCGATGGTTTCAAACGTGCCGTCGTTACCGCCCTGCCGTGAGATGGATATCTTGACATTTCCTGGAATATCCTGACCATTTTGACACCTTTCATCATTACAATATCACAAAACAAAGCGGATAAAAAAGTGAGAAGTACAAAACGGTTTTAAATTCCTTGCTGAACAAAATCCGGAAACATGAGTACCCGGTTCACTTCTTTTTTAGAGTAAAATATCCCGGAACAGAAATGCATTTGGCCTACGAACTCGGGGGATATACCTCCCCCAAATCTGCCGAAGGTGCCAGATAATCTTCCCAGAGGTAAGGTGTCCTGAACTTGTTGGAAATTACATTTTAGGCCCCTATAATTATTCCCCCCTGGTAGATACAGAAAGCAACAATCCACGCAAGGAATGTACTGTAAACAACGCTGAAAATCGTCCATTTAAAAGAACCGGTTTCACGTCTGATGGCAGCTACTGTTGCAAGACACGGCATATATAAAAGCACAAAAACCATCATTGCGAGAGCTCCGAGAGGTGTCATGCCCGAAGATAACAGTGCGTTTTTAAGTGATGCTGAATCGTCTGTTTCATCAGTAGCATAAAGTATCCCCATGGTACTTACAACGATTTCTTTGGCAACAAAACCGGTAAGAAGGGCAATACTGCCGCGCCAGTCGATACCAATGGGTGCAAACACGGGTGCAAGCACTTTTCCGATACTGCCCATAAAAGATTTTTCGGCTTTTTCAGCCTTTTTTGCTCTTATAAGTTCTGCAACAATAACGTCTCGTTTCTTTGCGAGCAGTTTTTTGTCAGATTCATGGGCAGTTTCAATTTCGGCGTTATAGGATGTCTTGACCACTGCGATTTTTGAGTCATAGTCCATTGAATACAATATGTTGTGAGGAAATACTGACAGTGTCCATACAACAACCGAGCCAGCGAGAATAACGCCCCCCATCTTTTTTAAAAAGATCTTACTTCGATCCCACATATGAATAAGCAAGCTTTTTATCATAGGGACCCTGTACGGCGGGAGTTCCATTACAAACGGTGCGTCAGCGCCTCTTAAAAGAGTGGATCGGAAAAGCCGGCCAGTGACAATGGAAAATATAATCCCTGCCAGGTATATGCCGAAAATAACAGTCCCGGCCCTGTCGCCAAAAAATGCACCCGCAAGTACAATATAGACCGGCAGCTTTGCCGAGCATGACATAAAAGGGGTAATAAGAATAGTGAGCGTGCGGTCTTTTTCGCTTTCAAGGGTGCGGGATGCCATAATGGCCGGAACATTGCACCCGAAACCCATCAACATGGGGATGAAGGATTTTCCGTGAAGTCCGATAAGGTGCATGATCTTGTCCATCAGAAACGCTGCTCTGGACATGTATCCGGTATCTTCAAAAATTGCGATACAGAAAAAAAGAATTAAAATATTTGGGAGAAAGATGGCAACGCTCCCAACCCCTGCGATGACTCCATCCAAAAGGAAATCCTTAAAAAGATTATTCGGGAGAACATTAGCCAAGAATTTTAAAACAAGGTTAACCCCCATGTCGATCCACTCCATGGGATAGACACCCAGCGAAAACGTTAACTGGAACATGGCCCAAATAAAAAAAATAAAGATCGGGAAGCCCAGAAATCGATTGGTAAGAACCAGATCAATGTTACGTGAAATATCGACACGCTGTTTTGTGGAGGTTGTAAGCACTTCTTTGATAATTCCGGCGATAAATCCGTAACGCTCGTCTGTCATTACAATTTGCGGATCGTCATCGAAACGGTCCACGAGAAAATCCCGGTGTATCTGGGCTTTTTGTAGAATTTCCCTGCTGTTTTTCCCGGCTTTGTTGAGGACACGCTTTTTTACGATTTTGTCGTCTTCCAGGAGCTTTATGGCCGTCCATCGGGTATTATAAGGAATTGATCCTTCCGTCCAGTTTTCGAGAAAGGATTTTAGACTGGAAATAGAATCTTCAATATCTTTGCTGTATTTGACTCTCCGTTTTTTAGGAATCTCATAACTTGACTCTGCTAGTTCTATGGCTTTTTCCAGAAGTGTATCAATGCCCTGGTTTTTGTTTCCGACGGTAAAAATTACAGGGATATCCAGAAGTTCAGAAAGTTTTTTATCATCAATTTTAAGCCCCCGTGATCGGGCGACGTCTGCCATGTTTAAGGCGAACAGCACCTTGCAATCGATCTCTCTAAACTGGGTTGCCAGATAAAGGCTTCGTTCCAGGTTGGATGCGTCAATGATATCGATCACAACATCCGGACGTTCTTCCAGAACAAAGTCACGGGCAATAATCTCTTCTATGGTGAAGGGTGTTAAACTGTAAGTTCCGGGAAGATCTATAATTTTTAAATCATATCCGAATTTTTTAACATTGCCTTCTTTTTTTTCAACAGTTACCCCCGGCCAGTTTCCGACCTTCTGTCGAGTGCCGGTCATATTATTAAATATTGTGGTTTTGCCTGAATTAGGATTGCCTGCCAGGGCTATTGAAAGGCGTTTTTGATTCATTACGGATTATCTGAATGCGATATTTGTTTCAAAATTGATACTTTTATTTGACATGATCAACAGTAATTTGTGCGGCTTCCTTAACACGAAGTGACACATGATACCCTTTTATAATTAACTCGATAGGAT
>CAZKDT010000143.1:4445-7401 GCA_964551515.1 uncultured Desulfobacteraceae bacterium
AGGATCCTTCAGGGGTGCATATTTTTCAACATAAACCTCGGCCCCTTTAATGAGTCCCATTTCAAGTATTCTTCTCCGCAGAGCCCCGTTACCACCTACATGAACGATCTTTGCAGTCTGGTTTTCTTTTAAATTGCTTAACAACATGAACGAATCTCCCCGGTTATCTTCTAATAGGTTCCACCAGTATTTTCTTTGCCATGCCGCGGCCCAGGGCGTACCGATTGTAATCTGCGGCAACCACCAATTGCCCTCTGTCCAGGTTGGTAATAACGTCTATTTTGTCACCGATTCTCAAACCCATGGACAAAAGGCGCATGCGCGCTGTGGCGCCCCCGGTAAAATCTTTAATTTCAAACCGTTCCCCCTGTTTGGCGTTGACAAGGGACATGAGCTGAGCGCGATCTTTAAGGCATTTTGAGCAGATACCGTAAATTTCCATTTTATGCCGAAGCATGTGGAAATTATAAGCCGCAGCAATCTGAACCTGCAGGTTTTCAAGCTCTTCGTTTTCAAATTCAAAAATATTCTTGCATTTTGTACAGATCATATGATCATGATGTTGACCTAAATGCCTGTGTTCATATCGAACATCTCCGTTATTGAACTTCCTTTTTTGGGCAAAACCAAAATGGCACATAAGTTTCATAGTATCCCGGACAAAATCAAAAGTAAATTGATGTCCGGTTTCATCAAGAAGCTGAACAAGTTCGGAGATGGTAAGATGACGTTCGGTTTGCAAGAAAACTTCCAGAATATTAAATCTATCTTCGAAATTATCAATATCTTCTTGTTTAAAAAGTTTTTTGAACTGTTCTTTTTCTTTATTATGAACTCGTTTCATATGGATTCCTTGCTGAAATGATGTCTTCCGTAAAAGACTTTTAAGAGAATATCAAGTACAAGGCATAACATTAATGCTTGATCAATGCATTGTCAATAAAGCAACTTTATGAAAATGAAACAAATATCGTAACTAGTGTTCAAGGTGTAAAGGATCAGGGGGGTGTAAATCAAGACTGTTGTTTGCTAAGATTGCCATGGCTATTTGGTTTCAGGTGTCAGGTTTCAGGTGTCAGGAATGATGAACACAGGTACTAAGTCTAACTTTGTCTCACTTTATTTGGGCTTAAATCCAAGATTATTTGAACCATTTTTAAAAGAATATTTAATTGTCATACAGGCAATTTTAACCTGTTATCTGCAATGAATGCGGGATGCAATTCAAAATAAAGACAAAGAATTTGTTGGCAAATAATGTTGAATTAACAGTGTCATCTATTCTGAACCTTAGCCCCTGACACCTGATATCTGACACCTGAAACCTGAAACCTGAAACCTAAAAAAAGCTTCGGAGCCACGGTTTGTCATTAGGCAAGGATCAGTGTTTACCAACGGTCTTGATTTACACCCGGATCAGGGTTAATGTCTGGTCAGACTTCCATAGATCCGTAAAAGTTTGTCGGGGAGTTCGCGAATGTCAGATATAACATTGTGATGAACGTTTCCGTAAAGATCATCCAGCTTGGGGTCTCCGGCAAAATTAACGGTTATTGCATGAGTATATATGTTTTTCGAACGTGCTTCAAATATGGCTTTTCGTGTATCTTCAATTGCATAATTTTGCTTATAATCAACATCATTGGGAAATCCGTCACCTAAAATGATCAATAAACGGACTTTTGAAGATACCTTTTCAAGTTGACTGGTAGCATGGCGGATGGCAGCTCCCATCCGAGTGCTCCGTTGGGGCGCCATGGCATTAATACGCCTTTTGACCGCATCATTCATATTCTCGTCAAGGGCTTTTATTTGAAAGAAATCAACTCCCAATCGGCCCGTCCCGGAAAAACCTGCGATGGCGAAGGCATCTCCCACAACTTCCAGCGCTTCACAAAAAAGTACGATGGCTTCCTTTTCGACATCCAGAACGGTCCCATGTGAACCAAAAACAGCGTTTGCCGTTGAACGTGATAGATCCACAAGTAGGAGCACGGAAACGTCCCTGGTCTGTTTTATGTGTTTGATATACAGCTTGTCTGATGGAATTAGCCCTGCCTTTTTATCTATGGAAAAGTCTAACAGTGCCCGATAATCGAACTCATCCCCTTCCACCCATTGTCTTAATCTTATAAGACCCTCGGGCTTCAACAGTTCAAAAGCATAGCGTATCCTCTTTACCAGCCCCCTATGATGTCTCAATGTTAACTTATAGAAATCGCTCTCTTTTTCGGCTGAAAATTTTTTCAGCACTCTCACATGAGAATATAGGTAATCCTGCAAGTAGCAGTCCCATTCTTTGTGCCAGGAAACCGAACCGGAAAAATCTTCTTTCTGAAGCACCGTAATGCTATCAGTACCGAGAACCTTGGACAGATCAAGCCAGGACAGATCTATAGAATTTTTTTGTTGCGGTAACATATGAGGTCCGTGATTATCCCGAAAACAGCATATTATTTCTTTGAGATCCTGATGGGAAACCATACCGTTATTTTCCATCAAGCGTTTTTTAATATCCGATTTATAGATGTTAAGCCCCTTTTCCTTGAGCTTAAGCTTTAACATCCTGGCCAAATGCTCATATTTCCTATGTACTGAGAAAAAAAGATCCGGCCTTAATCTTCGGCCAAAGGGTGTTTGCATGGGTTTATAAAATTCTTTAAGACTTTTTTTAAAATATAACGTTCTGTTTAAAAGTTTTTCCACTTCCGGATATATTTTGATAACAAGCTCTGCACAAGACTCGACCGTCGAATCTTTCGTTATTGTGGTTTCAAATAGATTTTTAAACATTTTGGTGTAAGCATATATTCTGGTGTCAATACCAAAACGTTCTTTTTCTGAAATACCGAGTGCAATCCATAGATACAAAAGAAAGACCATTTCAACCGGTTTATGCTTTTTAATCATACGTTCGGCTTCCCGTTGAAGCACGGGAAGAGCTTGTCTGACAAGA
>CAZKDT010000144.1:0-7391 GCA_964551515.1 uncultured Desulfobacteraceae bacterium
TGCAACGTTAGGGTTTATTTAAGAATAATTAGAGGTTGCGGGTCAGAGTATAATCGGCAATCATTAAAAGAATCTCTTTGGTCTTTGAATTTTTAAAAACCGCCAGGGCATCCTTCGCATTTCCAACGTATTCTCTTGCCAGTTTTTCAGTATATTTTTGCCCCCCGTACTTTTTCATCAGTACTATCAATGTTTCAAAATCGTTAACAGAGAAATCCTTATTTTTTATTATTTTTTCCATCTGAATCCGGTCTTTTGTATCAGCCGTTTTGAGGGAATATATGACCGGAAGCGTGAGTTTCCCTTCTTTGAGATCTGCTCCGACATCTTTTCCAAGAATGTCGGTATCCAGGGTGTAGTCGAGAAGATCATCGACCATCTGAAAAGCGATTCCAATGTTAAAACCATAATCCGACAGGGCGGTTTCCTTTTCCTTTGAGGCGCCTGATATCAGGGCGCTTACACGGCATGTTCCCTGAAAAAGAACGGCGGTCTTTCGCTGTATGACTTCCATGTACTCTTTTTCTGTGAGATCTAAACTTCCTTTTCTCATAAGTTGATGAATTTCGCCCTGGGACATATTTTCCGTAATTTCTGCGACTATCCGGATAACATCAGGCAGTCCTGTCTCAGCGGCGATCGAAAGAGAGCGGGCGAGGAGAAAATCTCCCACAAGGACAGCGGTAGCATTGCCCCATATTGAATGGGCCACAGGATTGCCTCTTCGCAATGTTGCTTGATCCACAAGATCATCGTGCAACAGGGTGGCGGCATGCAAATACTCAAAAATGGTCGAGAACGTCTTGTCATAGTCACCATCATAATCGCAAAGCCTGGCTGAAAGGACCATAAGCAAAGGTCTTAAGCGCTTGCCGCCGCTGAACAATATATGTCTGGCGATTTGGGACACCAAGTCTAAATACGGATTTAAATTTTCTTCGAGGGCGGTTTCAATTGCCGCGAGGTCCTCTTTTACCAAGGCAAGGATCTTATGCTTTGTGTCGCTCATACAACTGCCCCTGTGAGGTCATATTCAAACGCGTCTGCAATCTTTACTCCGACAAATGAGCCGATTTCCAACTGCTCAGAATGAATGTAGGTAACGCCGTCCACGTCCGGGGCCTGAAAAAATGTGCGGCCGTTGAAAAGATTTTCTTCCGTGGTGTTTTCCACGAGAACATCATAAATCCTGCCCACATGTTTTTGGTTATTGTTCAAGGATATTTTCGACTGGCAGGACATGAGTGTGTCATGTCGCTCCTTGGCCACACGTTCCGGAATATGATCAGGGATTTTGTGAGAACTGAGGTCTTTGAAATCAGAATATACGAAGACTCCCAGGTGATCGAAACATATATCCTTTACAAAGGATAAGAGATCTTCAAAATCTTTATCCGCTTCTCCCGGAAAACCGACGATTGCGGTTGTCCTTAAGACGGCATCCAAAACAGATGACCGGATTTTATCAAAAAGTCTGCGAAGATTGGCAGATGTATAATTACGCCCCATCTTTTTTAAAACACCATCACTTGAATGCTGAATGGGAATGTCAAAATAAGAGCATATGTTTGAGTGCATGGAAATAGTTTTGATCACAGAATCTTCTATAGATTCCGGATGCCCATACAACAATCTGATCCATATTTCTTCGGATAGCTCAGAAAGATTTTCAAGCAACCGGTTGAAAGGGACGGGTGGGCACAGATCTAAGCCATAAGATGTGGTATCCTGTGCAACCAAAACAAGTTCCTTTACGCCCGATGAGATCAAGTAACGTGCTTCAGTAACAATATCTTCAAGATGGCGGCTTCTTTGTTTTCCTCGAAGCTTTGGAATAATACAATAGGTGCAACGCCGGCTGCATCCTTCCGCAATTTTCAGATAAGCCGTGTGAGAGGAACTCTGCATTCTTGGGATTTTCTGCTGATGAAAGTCTGCTAAATTCGGATCCGGTAAAAAACATTTGACAGTATTTAAAGATCCGTCCACGGCTTCTATGATTTTATCAAATGCGCCGGTTCCCAGGAAGAAGTCAACCTCAGGAATAGCAGTGACGATTTCTTCCCTGAAACGTTCAGGAAGGCATCCGGCGACAACAAGGCGACGGCAGAGTCCGTCTTGCTTATATTTTGCCAGAGCAAGGATAGTATCAATAGACTCGTTTATAGCAGATTCGATAAAGCTGCACGTATTGACAATTATGATATCGGCTTCTTCGGGGTCCCGAGTGTTGGTCCAACCGGCGTTCATAAGACGACCCAGCATGAGTTCGCTGTCAACGAGATTTTTAGCACAGCCTAAGCTTACCAGGTGTAGTTTCATTAGAATCGTTTACAGATTATCGTCATTAATACGGATAAAAATTAATTGGATTCAGCCTTTTAATTTCCTTATTTCTTCCGCAATTAATGGCACAATTTCAAAAAGATCTCCCTCAATGCCGTAATCAGCTTTGGAAAAGATAGGGGCTTCCGCATCCTTGTTTATGGCCACAACAACCTTGGATGAAGACATTCCGGCAATGTGCTGAATAGCTCCGGATATCCCGCAGGCAATGTAAAGATTTGGGGAAACAACTTTACCGGTTTGTCCGACCTGGTCTGAAGCGGACCGCCAGCCTTCATCTACTGCAGATCGCGATGCGCCCACAGCGCCATCGAGCAGTTGAGCAAGTTCTTCTATTACCGTAAAATCGGCCCCTCCTATTCCCCTGCCGCCGGATACAACAGTATCCGCTTCAGTGAGTTCGACCTTGCCTGTATCGAGGCTCTTTTCAATAAATTGCAGCATAATGTTGCCGGTATCCGCATCAAGTTTTTCAATGGCTCCAGCTCCGGCAACCTTTGCAATGGTCATTGCATTGGGTCGAATTGCCAATATCTGCGGACTTCCATCAAGTGCCACATCCGCAAGAATTTTCCCACCATACATCGGACGTGTGGCAATGAGATTATTTTCCTCGAAACGAACCGCCACACAATCCATAGCCAGAGGGGCATTCAGCCGAGCGCTGAGACGTGCGGATAAGTCCTTGCCCTGCGTGGATGCTCCCAGAATAACTACAGCCGGATTTTCTTTGGTTATGTAATCCGCAATTACAGTGGTATACGCATCGGTCAGATACTCGGAAAGGGCAGGGCTTTGGGCGACAATTATTCTGTTTGCTCCGTATTGATCAAGCTCTTTTGAAATATTGTCAATGTCTGCCCCTAAAACCAGGGCGGTAAGATCACAATTTAAACTGTCAGCGATGCGTCTTCCCTCGCTTAATGCTTCGTAAGTAACTTTTCTGAAAACTCCCCCTAACTGTTCTGCTATTGCCAGTACACCTTGTGACATGTTTATCTCCTTAATTGGAAACTTAGTTCTTGATCGAAAACCCCATGAAGGAGAATTCAATTCTAACCGTGCCAGCGCCAACTCTATGAATTTATTTTGGTATTTAAATCAACAATCATCAATCGTACCTGAACGATGTTTTCGTTTATGTGCCAATTATATGACCTTAGCTTCTTCATGCAAGATTCTGACAAGTTCCACAACTTTTGCCTGTGCAGAGTCTCCGGTTATCATCCTTCCGCCTTTTCGCTCCGGAGGAGTTTTCATTGCCACGATTCTTGTTATCGGTTTTCCAATCCGATCAGCATCAAGTTCCATGTCTGCCAGGGTTTTAATATCAATGGTTTTCTTTTTTGCTTTCATGATTCCCGGAAGAGAAGCATAGCGAGGCTCGTTCAGGCCGCGCTGAGTCGTAAAAAGAACGGGCAGTGATGCTTCCAGAATGACGGTTCCCCCATCAATTGTCCCCTGACATCTGATCTTAGAGTCAATGATTTCTTGGTTTATAACCATTGAAATATTCGGAATGCCTAAAATTTCTGCTACAGCCGGCCCCACCTGAAAATTGTCATCGTCAACAGCCCGTTGACCTGCGATTATCAGGTCAAAAGGGGTTTTTTTCAACACCGCCGCTAAAATTCGTGCGGTATTTAAACCATCGTATTCTTTAGCGGCCGGATCATTGATCAGGATTCCCTTGTCGGCGCCCATTGCAAGGGCGGTCCTTATTGCCTCGGTCGTTTTCTCCGGTCCCACGGAAATGATGGTAACCGAACCGCCATGAACTTCTTTTATTCGAAGCGCTTCTTCAACCGCAAATTCGTCGTAAGGGTTAATGACCCACTTAATATCATCGGTCTTTATGGATAACCCGTTGTCAGCGATAGCGATTAACGATTCTGTTGCCGGGACCTGTTTTAATAATACTACGATTTCCACGCGATTCACCTTTCCTTTGATATTATAGTTTAGTGTCCATCCATAAATGGTCTTTTTGCTTGTCCGGTTAAATCGTAACTTCTAAATAGGTTATGGTGTATTAAATGATGATATTGAGCCGAATCCATAATTTATTGAGATGTTACGTTAAATCATGGTAACCCCTTTAAAAAATTGGATTACGCTTTTTTAGAAGAAAAAAACTACAGTACCCGTCTTTTTATGTCAATGAATTTTCGAGCTATGAATTATCCATTCTTTTGGGATATAACCTGAATTTTGCAAGCGTCGAGTTTGCCGCATATGCAAGGCGCAGGGCATACAGCTGTAGTGCACTACCGCAAATGCCCTGCAACGCCGCAGATGCGGTGAAATCGGTGCTCCCGAAGGGCAGACAATCTTGAAGTAATAATGGAAGCATTTCAATAGTACCCATTTGGTAAAAAAGCATGACCATAAAATCAAATGTAAGTATTTTAATGGGTTGTTTTATTTAAAGAGTCTCAAGATTGTCTGTGCAAGATTCAGGTATAAAGCCTTTTGAATAGTAATCGGTAAAGGTTCCGTTATCTACTTGGACAACAATTAAACATTCCGTGTTATCAAGGGTGTTCACCAGTTCAAGTCCTTTTTTATGATTCAGAACCATAATCGCAGTGGCCAGCCCATCTGCAAATGTGCAGGTATTTGCCATAATCGAAACACTTACCACCCTGTTTTTTATGGGATATCCGTTTCTAGGATCAAATATGTGGGAAAAACGTTTTCCTTCTAATTCAAAATAATTTCTGTAATCACCGCTGGTTGCAAAGCCTTTGTCATGAATGTCCACAACTTTATAAACTTGATTGAACGGCGAACCGGATAGGGGTCTGTTGATACCGATTCTCCACTTTTTGCCGTCTTTTCGAAAACCTGATGCAAAAACTTCGCCTCCGATTTCCACCAGAAAATTATTTATTCCATTTGTTCTAATGAGTGCAGCCACCTGATCAACGCCGTAACCTTTTGCAATTGAAGAAAGATCGAGCGATATGGACGCTATTTTCTTGATAAGATGGTGACTGCTTAAAATCTCAATATTATTGAATCCGATGTCGGGTAAAAACGTTTCTATTTCTGTTTTTGAAGGAACTCTATTTTTATTTTCAGAATCTCCGAAGCCCCAAAGATTTTCAATCGGTTTGACAGTGCCGTCCCATGCTCCTCCGGTTAATTTGTAAATATGTTGCGCAACCGTCATGACATTAAAAAAATCGTCCGATATGTAAAACTTTTCACCGGTTTTATTTAATGCATTAAACCGGCTTATTTCACTGTCTTTTCTGTAAGTGGACATACTTTTATTAATCTCATCAAGCCTCATGTCGATCTTGTCTTTGAGTGTTTTTGTGTTTTGTAAAAACCCGGTCACAACGGTAATATGATAGGTTGTGCCCATGGTTTTCCCCGAGAAGAAGGCTTGTTTTTGAAACCCGCATCCGGCTAAAAAAATAAAAAAGATCAAAAGAGCTGTGTTAATATATTTTTTCATGAACAAATCCTCGGGAGTTGATCTTCTGACACAATCATAAGACGGATATCTTTTCTTAAAAAATTTCTAATATTTCACAGCTACTTTGGTTCATATCCGGTCTGATGTTCACGGAGTTCGATTTGATCAGCGGGTATTTTTAACAATCAGTTCAAATAATTCATCATCAAGAATTTAAAGTTTACCTGATTCTTCAAAAACAATCATGAAGGACAAATTTTAAAACCTCCATGTTTTTTGTGCCTTCCACTTGCCGGATCAAATTCACGCTGTATATCATCCCGATCAATACGGCTTAATCTAGTCCATATGGTAATATCATCAGGTTTTGAGCTTACATCAAAACCGTTAGACAAGCTAACTCCGATTAAATCACTTATCATGCACCGGTCATGGAAGTCGTCCCAGATTGAAACTTCAATTGACAGGTCCGCTTTTAAAACAATCGGCTGGAGCAAGGAGTTAAATCTTTTTCCCATTCGCCAATATCAATTATCTGGCGTCCAGGTCCCGAACCTTCATAACATACTCTATGAATTTCAATAAGAGGATGCCGTTGCCTGTTACAAATTATATCTATCATTTTAACAAAATCTCTGTATCCATAACGTGTCGGGTCAAGGTGGGGGTCGATAAACATTATTGAGTTGGCGCATTGTAATATTATGCGCAAATGTTCCATATATGCTTCTATGGTACGCTCCGGCCGGACAGACGGCCCCTGTTTCCACCACTGGGTTGTTGAGAGTTTATTAAATGAAACTATTGTAGAAATATCTTTATAATTACTTAAAATCTCATCAGATGTAATAATACCATCCAATGGTTCTCTCTCATGAGAAGCGAGCGACTCCCGGCACCAATTATCATCATTGAGAGGAGTCTCTGATAAAACAGCAGGAAAAAGGTTTAATCGGTTTTGTTTAATCAGTTTCTTTAATAATTCTTTTGCTCTAATGTGCCATGATCTATTATTATCATTAAAGGTTTTCAGCCATTCACCATTTCTTAAATTACGAACGATTGCCCGATTTAACAGAACATCTTTAAAATCTTGAAAATACAAAAACGCCACTTCTTCAGAAGAATACGATTCTTTTTCAAAGACATTTGGTGTAAAAGCATATTCTGATATCAGCGACATTAAAAGACCTCCCGCAGGCCTTCTTCAAAAAAACCGCCCGGCCAAGCTTTTACAAGGTCACCATACTCGTTTAACGGCATTTCACGAATAATACTACGGGGGCCATCCGGTTCAACGAATAAGACCATCACGTCTTTGGGTTGTATTTTTGGGATACCTTCAGGCAGTTCTCCGGCGGCGGTCTGTCGCATCCGGCGCATAATACGAAGAAGCAGGTGCTCACTGTGGGTTTCAATTAAGAAACGATTTCGGTTTTCTCCGAGAGCTGAGTGGAGAAAAACATCGCCAAGGTCCGCTTGAAGTGCAGGATGGAGATGGATTTCGGGCTGTTCTATGGCAATAATTTGATTCTTTGCCGCATACGCGCCAACCAGAACCGGTAAGACCTGACTTACCCCGATGCCGACATCTCTGTGACTTACCACCGTATTAGAG
>CAZKDT010000145.1:0-7358 GCA_964551515.1 uncultured Desulfobacteraceae bacterium
GCCCGATAATGTCCAAAAAAAAGACCTGTTTTTCAATCATGTTACGAGATCTGTACTTATTGGTTTGCCCAGTCCGATAGACCCTCGACAATTGTTTCCATGGTCATTCCCCTGGATCCCTTCACAAGAACCCAGTCACCCGGTCCAATTTGGTTTTTGATACTTTCCAGAATCTCTTCTTTGGTGCCTGTAAAAATATCACTGGAATCCATATTTTTGTCCATAGCGCCCGTGGCCACGATTTGGGCGAACTGACCGGTAACATAAAGCTTGGCGATACCCGACCCGGCGGTTATTCGGCCGATATTCCGGTGCATAGATTCTGCATACTCTCCAAGCTCAAGCATATCGCCGGCAACCAGAATCCCCATGTTATTCCCCTTTAATGACATAAGAGTATTTATAGCTGCTTTCATTGAATCAGGATTGGCATTATATGTATCGTCGATGATATTGATTCCCTTAACGGTTTTAAAGATATTCATCCTTCCCTTAACCGGTTTGAAATCTTCGAGGCCGTTTTTGATTTCCCTGGCATTTAAACCCAGTAGATGTCCAACAGCCGCAGCCGCAAGTGCATTTGAAACCATGAAAACGGCTGGAGTTTTTAAATTCACGGCAATGCTTTTCTCAGGCAGCACCAGGGTAAAAGACAGACCTTTTTCTGTCACCTTTACCGACTGAGCTCTTATAGGGGCTTTTTTTGAAAGTCCGAAAAACAGAACCTTCCTGGAAGTGTAATCGGCCAGATGTAACAGTCTTGGGTCGTCGGCATTCAAAACTGCTGTTCCGTTCGGTTTGATTTCCTCTAAAAGTTCTGCCTTGGCTTGCATGACCGCATTGAGGGAACCCAATCCTTCAAGGTGTGCGGGGCCGATGTTTGTGATAACACCAATATCGGGTGAACAGATTTCGGCGAGGCGTTTTATTTCTCCGGGGCTGTTCATGCCGAGCTCTACCACAGCCCATCTATGGTCAAAGTTGAGATTCAGCAGGGTAAGGGGAAGCCCGATGTGGTTATTTAAATTTCCGTAAGTAGATAGGGTGGAAAATCGTCTGGAAACCACCCCTGTCGTCATTTTACGTGTGCTGGTTTTACCGTTTGAGCCGGTTATAGCAACTACTGCCACATTTGAGCGTTTTCGATTAAACGCGGCAAGGTCGCCCAACGCTCTAATGGTATCGTTTACCGTTACACACACAATGCCATTTTCCGTGGATTCTTTGCTGAGCAACGTATGGGTCTTGGCCCTGTCTATCAAAAGGCCGCTGACTCCGCGCTCAATTACGTCGCCGGAAAAACTATGACCGTCATGGGTGTCTCCCTTAATGGCAACAAAGAGTTCATCGATTAATATCCTGCGCGAATCGATGGCTATGCCTGAAAAAGAGTGTTTAAAATTGCCCGATAAAAGGTATCCTCCCGTAGCCTCAAGAATTTCGGCAACGGTCCAGGGGATGGGATTTCGGGTTTCGGGTTTGGGATTATCATATGAGTGGTGCTCTGAACCTTGGATCTTTAGTTTGGAAAGTGCTGTTTTTGCCTCAATCCTGTCATCAAAACTGATGGTATTCTTCCCTATTATTTGATAAGTTTCATTCCCCTTGCCTGCGATCAAAACTGTATCACCTTGCCGTGACACCGCAATTGCAAGTTGTATAGCCATTTTGCGGTCTGGTTCTACAACATATCCTTTTTCCCGGAAACCTGTAGACATATCGGTTGGCGTGTAAACATAGGGGATTGTTTTTTTCGTTCCATAAACGATCTGTTCAATAATTTCCATGGGCGGTTCTGTTCTGGGATTGTCCGATGTGATAATTGTAAGGTCACAGAGTCTTGCCGCTATTTGCCCCATTAAAGACCGTTTAGCTTTGTCCCTGTTGCCGCCGCATCCGAATACACAGATTATTCTGCCTTTGGCCGAATATTTTAGTGCAGATAGTACATTTTCAAGAGCATCCGGAGTATGAGCATAATCAACATATATAAACCGGCCCATATCATTTGGAATGTATTCAAGACGTCCCGGCACTGCGGAAACAGCTTCGATGCCTGTTTTGATGGAATCTAAGGAAAGATTGAGCACAATACCTACTGCTGTGGCACAGAGAATGTTTTCCAAGTTATGCTGTCCCACGAGGGGTGATTTAAGTTCAAAAGAACCGGCCGGCGTAATAACTTTGCAGGAAATACCGGTCAGATCTTGCTTTATCTCTTTTGGCCATATACTGTTGCCGTTCGAAAAGCCCGCCGAAAATACTGACGGTTTTCCAATGCTTGCTTCAAGTAGCTTTATAAGCTCCTTTCCTTTTTTATCATTGTGATTTATTATAGCCGAAATCCGGTCATTTGTTGTTCCTTGCCCGGGTATTTGTGTAAAAAGTCTTTTTTTGCAGGACCAGTATGAATGCATATTTCCGTGATAATCCAGGTGATCCTGGGTCAGATTGGTAAAGACCAGAAGATTAAATCTGCAATTGCAAATTCTGTCGAGGTCGATGGCGTGGGAAGAAACTTCCAAAACAACATGGGTGATGCCGCTTTTGAGCATTTCCGCCAGGATTTTTTGTAAATCAAGAGATTCTGGCGTTGTCATGGGGTTTTGAAACGTTTTGCCGGAATATCGATAATTTAGTGTTCCAATGACACCGACTTTGATGCCGGCTTTTGAAAGCAGATTTTCTATCAAAAATGCAGTGGTTGTTTTACCGTTGGTGCCGGTTATTCCGATTAAAAACAGTTTTTTCGACGGTTTTAAGTAAAACTGATCTGCAATTGCCGCAAGGGTGTTTCTGGTGTTTTTGACCTCAATGATTATTGATTTTTTTTTAACCGGTTTTTGGGTAATAATTGATGAAGCGCCCCTTGCCAACGCTTCATCAATAAAGTCGTGGCCGTCTGCGGTAAGGCCCTTTATAGCAACAAATAGTCCTCCAGCCTTAACATCCTGCGCTCTGTAATGGATAGATCTTATCTCAGGATCTGGTGAAAGTGAAAACCGCCCGTTATTCGGAGTAATTCCGTGAAAGCTAACAGGCATAACAGTTTTCAATAAATTCGAAAGTTTCATCCTCTTACTTGATCCTTTAAGGAGACAATTAGTCTGCCGGTTTTGGTTTTTGGACATATGTTCATATAATCAATAATTTTGCTGGCGATCTTTTTGAATGCCGGGGCAGCTACCATACTCCCGTAATGCTGTTTTTCAGGTTCGTTAATGACGACCAGGATCACAGCTTTTGATATGTTATCTGGCAAGAATCCGACAAAAGATGATACGTATTTCCCATCGGCGTACGTCCCGTTTTCGCCAATTTTTTGGGCGGTTCCTGTTTTACCACAGACGGAATGACCTTCAAGGGCGGCATTGACTCCGGTTCCTCCTTTGGTAATAACGGTTTTCATGATTTCAGCTAACGTCTGGGCTGTTTTTTCCGAAATAACTCTTCTTACTCTCCGGGGACCAAAGCTTTTTATCAGACGTCCATTCTGAGCAGTAATAGCCTGAACAATGTAAGGCTTCATAAGCACCCCTTTATTTGCAATGGCAGATGTGGCTGTAATGAGTTGAATAGAGGAAACCGAAATTCCCTGGCCGAAGGCTATGGTTCCCGCATCAATCTCTGTCCATCGCTTGTAAGATGCCATACTGCCAGCGGTTTCCCCGGGACAGTCTATACCGGTCTTGGTCCCGAAGCCAAAATCACGCAGTGTTTTGTATAAAAATTTAGGCCCCGTGATGGCGCTGAATTTGATGGTACCTATATTGCTTGAATATTTAACGATTTGTTGCAGGGACAGCCACCCGTGCTTGTGGCTGTCATGAATAACGTGTTTTCCGATTTTGTAAGCACCATTTTCGCAATAAAAGATACTGTTCGGAGAGCTGCTGCCGGATTCTATTGCTGCGGCCGCAGCAAAAATCTTCATGGTTGAACCCGGTTCAAAAGGGTCGGTTATAATTCTGTTTCTCCATATTTTTTGGTTAAAATCATTTATCGCATTGGGGTTAAAAAAGGGATAATGTGCCAGTGCAAGTATGGCTCCTGTTTCGGGCGCCATTACGATTGCCATCCCGGATTTTGCAGAAAATTCTGTAACGGCCTCTTCCAATGCCTTTTCCGTAATATATTCGATTACGCTATCTATGGTAAGAATAAGATTGTTCCCGCTATAATTTAAACCTGTTGTTTTTTCAGCATCAAAGCTGCGGCCGAGGGCATCTTTTAAAACCGTGTACTTGGAAGCGACACCTTGAAGATATTCATCATAATAGAATTCAATACCTTCCAACCCACGGTCGTCGATATCTGTAAATCCAAGCATCTGAGCAGCGAGCATTTTGTTGGGATAGAAACGCTTGTGTTCGGTGAGGAAATCTATCCCGGCAATTTTAAGATTTCTGACTGCTTCGGCTTCTTTGGGCGTGGCTTTTCGCTTGATCCATACAAACTTTTTGTTGGAAGCCAATTTCCTGACAAGAGATTTGCAATTAATTTTTAGGACTCTAGAAAGTAATTTTGCTGTTGCCTGCGCATTTTTTATTTTTGGAGGGTGTGCTGTGATTGATGTTACGTCGGTACTTATAGCCAGTTCTTTGAGGTTGGTATCGTATATGGTTCCGCGCTTTCCGTAAGATCTGCAGGAGACTTTATATTGGGTGGCTGCTTTTTGAGACAGCCAAGGGCCGCGAAAAAGCTGAAGATAAACCGCTTTGGCGAAAATTGCCGTGAAAAAAAGGCTAAAAATAGAACCGATGATGATAATGCGTAATCTTATATATTTTCTCTCAACCGGTGTCATGGAATAATAATTATATGCTCTTTTGTAGGCATTATAAGGCCTAAATGGTTTTTTGCAATTTCTGTGATTCGCTCCGGAGTTTTCAGACTCGCCAGTTCAATCTTTAAGTTGTTTTGCAAAGTTATGAGATTCTGATGACGCCGGGTCTCTCTTGAAATGTCATATCCTGCTTCGATATATTGGACTCTACACCAAGTAAAAAACAGAAGTTGCGCAAGAAAGATGGTCATGAAAATAATCCATATTAACGTTGTTCTGGGCTTGTGAATATTTTTTTTGGCTTTACATGCACTCATATTTTTTCCGCAGCTCTCAACTTTGCGCTTCTTGCCATGGGATTATTTATAACCTCGTCTTCTGTGGGGCGAACGACTTTTTTTGTCAATATACGAACCAATGGTTTTTTTTTGCAGGCACACTTGGGCAAACCCGGAGGACATATACACCCTTTTCCCAAGGCCTTCATTCGATGTTTTACTTTTCGGTCTTCAAGGGAATGAAAAGATAAAACACACAGTCGGCCGTTTGGGTTTAAAAGGTCCACAACATTTTCCATGAAACCATCGAGCATTTCGAGTTCCCTGTTTACAGCAATTCTAAGCGCCATAAACGTCCGTGTGGCGGGATGGATTTTTTGCTTATATGACACTTTTTTTGGAATCGCATCGCAAACGATCTGGGCCAGCTCTCTGCTCGATTTGATGGGTTTGCGCTGCCGTTGGGTTACGATTCTTTTCGCAATTTGTCCTGCCCAACGTTCTTCTCCGCAGTTGTAAAAAATTTTTTTAAGGTTTTTTTCCTCCATGCCGTTGATTAAATCTCCAGCCGTTGTCCCCGATGTTATGTTCATCCGCATATCCAGCGGCTCATCTTTGTTGAAGCTGAACCCCCGACCGCTCGACTCGATTTGATGAAGCGAAATTCCAAGATCAAGAAGAATGCCGTCTACTGCATCAATTTTCAATTGGTTAATAAGCTCGGGAAGATGAACAAAGTTGTCATGAAAGAGGTGGATGGTTACATCAAATGGTGTTAGAATTTTCTTCGCGTTCCTGACCGCATCTACATCCTGGTCAATGCCGATGAAAATTCCTCCCGGGATAATTTTTTTGCAAATCGCTCGGGCATGACCCGACCCCCCAAGGGTGCAGTCCACATAGATTTTTCCCGGTGTACAATTAAGATAATAGAGCGCTTGGGGTAGCATTACAGGGATATGTTTGAATGGCACCATTAGAGTCCTAATTTTGCGATTTCGTTTCTTACGGCCTCCTTTTTCATGTCTTTTTCAAGATGTATATTTTCTCTGTCCCAGCTTTTGCGTGACCAGATTTCAAAATGATCGAGGACGCCAACAAGTACAATTTCCTTTTCGATTTCAGAATATTGTCTCAAATTCTGGGGTATCAGGATACGATCCTGTTTATCACAGGAGCATTCAAAAGCACCTCCGATGAAGACTCTTCTAAATCGGCGCATGTTCTCACTTTTTTCGGCCAGGGACAAAATACGGGTTTCAATTTTACGCCATTCATCATATGGATAGGCCACAAGCGCCCCGTCCATTCTGGAAACCATTACGCCATTTGATCCCTGTGCTTTAATGACATCACGGAACCTGGCCGGAATGATGATACGCCCTTTTGAATCTATTGTATGAAATGAGCTTCCCCGGAACATTTTTCTCCATGAATACCCACTTTAATCCACTTTATTGTTAATAAGTACATTTTTTTAGAAGTGTCAAGAAAAAAAATGAATATGGTTCAATATTTTTTATAATAATTCATAAATGTTAAAAGTATAATGAAGATTAAATCGTAGGTGGATAAAAGTGGATGTAAATAATAAACTTGAACCGCCAAGAATGATAGTCTCGTAAAAAGTCAAAAATACGACTTCTTATGTGATGAATTTTACTTTTTACGAATTCATCACGAATATATTTGGAAGACAAAGAATCTATAAAGTACCGTTTTGAAAGTTCGTAAGGTAACCAGCAGGTTTGAACTATCCGTATTTTAAGTAAAATCTAAATTAGGAAATCATGGAGATTATATCTCTTCTTGAAGTAATGGTGAAAATTGCTTTAATATGGGTTGGCCGGAGAAGATTTAATGCTTTTAACTATTGTTCATAAAATATGCAGGATAGATGTTGTATCGTAGGTTTCAATAATATACTGGGTCGGAATCAAATTTTCGTTCCAGGGACTCTCTTTCTTCCTCACTAATTCTGCCCATTTCCACGAGAACTTTCCCGATACCAGCTTCTCTAAGGGTGTCGATTTTCATCAGGGATTCAATGTTTCTGTCAGATGTGTTGATAAACGTATAATCTGAAGTCAGCTTTGATTTATTTAACAATTTGACCGTCATGCCCGAAAAAATAATATGATGGTTTAATAAAAAGTATCCGGCGGCCGCTAAAAAAGCCAGGAGAATATAAGAGCTCATTTTTTTCAACATTATTATATGGGTTCCTCTATTAAATTTTATTTATCTGCCACAAAAATATTTATCAGCTTATGGATTTTTGTTCAACCTAAAAC
>CAZKDT010000146.1:0-7308 GCA_964551515.1 uncultured Desulfobacteraceae bacterium
TCTTTATACCATGGGGATAACCCAGCACACCACCGGTACGGATAACGTCAAATCTTGTGCCAATTTGTCCATGCTTTGCGGGAACGTGGGAAAGGTTGGCGGCGGCGTCAATCCGCTCCGGGGCCAGAATAATGTCCAGGGGGCCTGTGATATGGGCGGTCTGCCCAATGTCTTTCCCGGCTATCAAGCGGTTACCGTTGATGACGTGAGGAAAAAATTTGCAGATGCATGGGGGGTGGAAGGCTTTCCGTCCACGCCTGGCCTGACCATTACTGAAATGTTCGATGCCGCCGAGTCGGGGAAAGTAAAAGCCCTATACGTCATGGGAGAAAATCCCGTGATGAGTGATCCGGACAAACTTCATATAGAACATTGTATAGAAAGTGTAGATTTTTTTGTGGTTCAGGATATATTTCTTACGGAGACTGCAAAAATGGCCGATGTTGTGCTGCCTGCCACCTGTTTTGCGGAAAAAAACGGAACAGTTTCAAACACCGAACGCAGAGTCCAGAGGGTCCGGAAGGCTGTTGAACCTCCGGGAGAAGCCAGAGAGGATACCTGGATCATCAGCGAAATCTCAAGAAGGATGGGCTATACCATGCCCGCAACAACTCCGGAAAAAATCATGGAGGAGATAAACCTTTTGACCCCCAGCTATAAGGGGATAACCTACAAGCGAATCGAAAAAGGCGGGATTAGCTGGCCGTGTCCGGATGAAGATCATCCCGGGACGCCCGTACTTCACGTGGGAAAATTTGCCAGAGGCAAAGGGCTTTTCTTTGCCATTGATTACATACCGCCTGCCGAGGAAGTCGATGACGACTACCCGTTTTTACTCAGTACCGGTCGGGTTCCGCAACATTTCCATACCGGAACCATGACCCGGCGCGGTACCGGCCTGAATCGTCTTTGCCCGGAACCCATTGCCCAACTAAATCCTGAAGATGCTGAAAAGCTGAACATATCGGAAGGGGACTACATAGAGATAACCTCAAGACGGGGCAGTATAAAAGTCAAAACATGGCTCACGGAGCGTTCCAAACCCGGAATGGTTTTTATGCCGTTTCATTTTCATGAAGCTCCGGCTAACATCCTGACGCATGCAATCGTGGACCCGGTGGCAAAGATACCCGAATTTAAGGTCAGCGCAGTCAAGATTAAAAAAGCTGCATGAGGGAGTAATCCAGATGGTTGAATATTTAATCATTCCTATAATTAAACTTATTGTGATATTCAGTGTATTTCTTTTGATAGCTGCTTACACAACCTATATGGAACGGAAGGTGTTGGGGCATATGCAAATGAGATACGGACCCATGCGGGTCGGGTTTCACGGGCTCCTTCAGCCCATTGCAGATGGGATCAAGAACTTTTTCAAAGAGGATGTTATCCCGGAAAACGCAGACAAAATCGTCTTTGTGTTAGCCCCTGCGATCAGTATTTCGGCGGCCATTATCCTGCTTTCCGTGATTCCTTTTGGTCCGCCGATTAAGATCTTGGGACGAGAAATCAACCTATATCTTGCCAATCCGTCTATCGGCATCCTTTTTATTCTCGGATTTTCAACCCTTGGCTCTTACGGTAATATTCTTGGGGGATGGTCCTCAGGAAACAAGTACGGGTATATGGGCGGGCTGCGCGGGTCAGCCATGATTATCAGCTACGAAATTTCAATGGCATTTGCTGTTGTGAGCATTATCATGATTAGCGGCTCCTTTAGTATAGTTGACATGGTGAATGCTCAGACCGGAGTATGGAATATTTTTAAGCAGCCGGTCGCCTTCCTTGTTTTTCTGATCAGTGGAATTGCTGAATTAAACCGGACCCCCTTTGACATGCCCGAAGCGGAGTCCGAGCTTTGCTGCGGATACAACGTGGAGTACAGCAGTATGAAATTTGCGCTGTTTTTCCTGGCCGAATACATACACATGATTGTTTTCGCATCCCTGGTCGCAACGCTGTTTTTGGGAGGATGGCACGGTCCGGCCTTTGTTCCCGGCGTGGTCTGGTTTTTTCTAAAGATGTTTGCCATCATCTTTCTGTGCATTTGGGTGAGGGCTACTTTTCCCCGGTTGCGCTACGATAAGGTCATGAAACTTGAGTGGAAGTTTCTTTTGCCGGTGGCTCTTCTTAATGTTCTGGCTACGGGATTGGTGATGGCAGTGTTATGAGTTCTGCTTTTTACGAATTCATCAAATATTATATACTATCCTGAAAAACAGGTAAGATAATGAAAGAAACCGATGTTATCCATGTGAGTGAAGATCGTCCTGAAAAGGGAAAATATGTTAAGCCCCTTTTTAAAGGCCTTTCTTTTATATTCAAAAATTTTCTCTCAAAGCCGGTGACCCTTCAGTACCCCACCGAGAAGACGGAAAGGAGTCAACGCTGGAGAGGGCTCCACAGACTCGAGGTTGACGAGAAAGGGGAACTTAAATGCGTGGCATGCGGTCTGTGCGCCCGGATTTGTCCGTCCGAGGCCATCACGATTGTTCCGTATGAGGAAGAGGGAAAGACAAGATACCCTGAAAAGTTTGTCATAAATGAACTCCGATGCATATTTTGCGGGTTTTGCCAGGAAGCCTGCCCCAAAGGAGCCATCACATTGACGAAGGTTTATGATTATATCGACTACAACCGGTCGGATTTTATTTTTGATATTGAAAAACTGAAAACCCCTGAAAGGCTTCAGTTCCAGGGAAAATAAATCAACGTGTGAACATCTTCTTGACAGGGGATGTCCCTTACAAACAGCACTTAAAAAGGGCTTTTGCTCATGGAACAGGCACTGATATTGATTTGTAGCATCATCGCCATCGGCACTGCCGTAATGGTCATATTCTCCCGAAATACGGTTCACAGCGCCATGTGGATGATAGGAAACTGCTTTATTATTGCGGTTCTTTTTCTTTTATTAAGATTTCAGTTTATCGCAATTCTGCAGGTGATTGTTTACGCAGGCGCAATCATGATGTTTATTATTTATGCGATTATGATGCTGAACCTGCGTGTTTCGGATGAAAGTGCAGAACCTTTGAAAAACCTTTTAAACGGACGGTATTTGCTGGTGGCCCTTCTGCTTATCGGAATGTTTATCATCGGGGTCGGATTCGGTCCACTGGCGTTAAAAGGATCCATGACGGATCAGGCCATGACAAAATTCGGTGAGGTGGAACTGCTTGCAAATTATATATTTGCTGAAGGACTCCTCCCCTTCGAACTGGTTTCGGTACTTCTGACGGCGGCAATTGTGGGTTCTGTTTACTTGGCGAAAAAAAATTGATTATTTGATCGAAAAATAAGGTATTACTGTAATGGCTGAATATCAAAACATCTATCTCATTTTATCGGCAATACTTTTTACAATAGGTTGCGGCGGGGTGATAACCCGCAAAAACGCTATTGTTGTGTTTTTGTGCATAGAGATCATGCTTGGGGCCGTTAATCTTGCCTTTATCACCTTCAGTCGAGCCAATAGCTCCCCCGAAGGGCTATTCATGGTGATGTGTGTCATGGCCGTCGCGGCGGCCGAGGCAGCGGTCGGACTGGCAATTTTTGTGCTTTTGTACAGGAAAACCGGCTCCATTAATATAGACAAGTTTAACCTGCTAAAATGGTAAATCGAGGTTTATGCAATGTTTGATTATGTATGGTTGATTCCTTCCTTGCCCCTCATTGGAGTGCTGGTAAATGGTCTTTTCGGCCGTCGTATAGAAAAAGCAAATAAAAGTATTATACACTGGATTGCCTGTGGTTCGGTGGGGCTGGCTTTTTTCGTGACATTGATCATTTTTGTTCAGATGCTAAGGCTTGAACCTGACAAGCGTTTCTACGATTACATCTGGTTCACATGGATGGAATCCGGAGAATTCAGTGTCCCAATGGGATTTCAAATCGATCCCATTTCAATGTTTATGTGCATGTTCGTCACCGGGGTCGGCTTTTTGATCCATATATATTCCATCGGTTACATGTGGCATGATGAACATGATGAAGGGACGTATTTCAGATATTTTACATACCTTAACCTCTTTATGTTGTGCATGATCACCCTCGTGCTGGCGAACAATTTCCTTTTGATGTTTTTGGGCTGGGAAGGCGTGGGGTTATGCTCATACCTTTTAATCGCTTTCTGGTTCAGTACCAAGGAGTTTGCGATTGCGGGTAAAAAGGCCTTTATTACGAATAGAATCGGCGACTTTTTCTTTGCCATCGGCATGCTGCTGCTAATCGTGAATCTTGGAAAACACGGGATATGGTCAATAAAATACGCGGATGTATTTGCCCATGTTTCCCTCCTTTCGCCGGATCTTATTACGTTGATATGTATTCTTTTTTTCCTGGGATGTACGGCCAAATCCGCTCAGATTCCTCTATATGTCTGGCTTCCTGATGCCATGGCCGGCCCCACTCCGGTTAGCGCGTTGATACATGCAGCAACCATGGTTACCGCCGGTGTATATTTTGTGGCTCGCTGCAACATTCTTTATACCATGTCGCCGCTTGCCTTGCAGATTGTTGCCATTGTGGGGGGCATGACCGCATTTTTTGCGGCCACCATCGCCTTAACCCATAACGACATCAAAAAAGTGCTGGCTTACTCAACGGTCAGTCAGCTCGGGTACATGTTTCTGGGTCTGGGAGTGGGCGCCTTTGCCGCAGGTCTTTTTCATGTTTTGACCCACTCTTTTTTCAAGGCCCTTCTCTTTATGTGTTCGGGCTGTGTCATACATGCCATGAGCGGTGAACAGGATATGAGGTATATGGGTGGGCTGCGAAAGAGAATGCCGGTCACTTTTTATACCATGGTCATCGCAACCCTTGCCATTATCGGATTCCCGGGATTTTCCGGTTTCTTCAGCAAAGACGAGATTCTCTGGAAGGCCTTCAGCAGTCCGGGCGGAAATTTTATGCTGTGGCTGATTGGTGTCCTTGCCGCAGCCATGACCGCCTTTTATATGTTCCGGCTTATTTTTATGACTTTTTTCAACGAATGCAGGGCATCTGAAGAGGTGAAAAAACATATTCACGAAGCTCCCAAATCCATGACCGTCCCTTTGATCATACTGGCCTTTCTTTCTGTGGTGGGCGGATATATCGGTATTCCCAAGGCACTTGGCGGGAGCAATCTTGTGGAACATTTCTTTGAACCGGTTATGGGACTCGGGGAAGGAAAACTCTTTCAAGACGCTACCGGCACGGCAATAATGCACGGGGCGGAAACCGCCGGTCATCATTCACACTCGCTTGAATATATTCTTATGGTCATTACCACACTCATTGTACTTGGGGGAATTTTCACCGCATACATGATGTACATGAAAAACAGGACCATTCCTGAGAAGCTCGCTGCAAAGAACCCCTTGCTCTACAGGCTTCTGCTCAACAAATGGTATATTGACGAGCTGTACGAGTGGAATGTGATTAATCCGCTTCATACGTTCAGTATCTTTCTATGGAAAATTACCGACGCTATGATCATAGACGGCCTTGTAAATAAAACGGCTCAATTTTTCATGTGGTGCGGCAGCATGCTGCGTCATATCCAGACCGGTTATGTGCAACGCTATGCGGTAACCTTTGTAGCGGGCACAGTGGCGATGGTTATGTATTATGTCTTTTTACTGTATATTTAGGATGAGACCTCGTTAAATAGTAACGGGGGCAAGTCGTTAAGATGATCCAATTTTATGTGGATAATACCTGATAATAGCAACTTCCGGAGATAACAGAATGAATCAGCTTAATTTCCCGATCATCAGTTTCACTATTTTCTTTCCTTTGGCCGGGGTGTTTTTGCTTCTTTTTATACGGGGCGATAAAGAGAAAAATTATAATCTTATGAGGAAAGCCGCCTTTGTAATCTCCCTTTTCGAATTCGCGGTTTCCCTGGCGTTTCCAATTTACTTTAATTCCGAAACGCCGCATATGCAATTTGTGGAGCATGTCTCCTGGGTCAAGAGCATGGGGCTTTCTTATTTTGTCGGTATAGACGGAATAAGCCTATGGCTGGTGGTGCTGACCACTTTTCTTGTTCCGTTATGTATCCTCTGTTCATGGACGTATATTCAAAAATATGTCAAAGCATTTTTGATCAGCATGCTTCTTCTTGAAACAGCGATGATCGGGGCTTTTGTATCTCTGGATCTTGTCATCTTCTACATTTTCTGGGAGCTTATGCTTATCCCCATGTTCCTGCTCATCGGGGTCTGGGGCGGGCCGAGGCGCATCTATTCTGCCGTGAAGTTTTTTCTGTACACGGCGGCCGGAAGCCTGCTCATGTTTGTGGCGATTATCTACCTGTATTACTACAATTACAAGATCACTGGAATTGCTACGTTCAACCTTCTTGAGCTGTACAACCTGCATATACCGATAGGCATTCAGTTCTGGCTTTGCATGGCGTTTTTCATTGCCTTTGCCATCAAAGTTCCTATGTTTCCGTTCCATACATGGTTGCCGGACGCGCACGTGGAAGCCCCGGCCGCCGGAAGCGTGATCCTTGCCGCTGTTCTTCTTAAAATGGGAACTTACGGTTTTTTGAGATTTGCAATGCCGCTTTTTCCTTATGCATCACACCAGTTCCTGCCGATTATCGCGGTTTTGGCAGTTATTGGGATCATTTATGCGGCACTTGTGGCATGGGTCCAACCGGACATGAAAAGCCTGGTCGCCTACTCCAGCGTAAGCCATCTGGGGTATGTGATGATCGGACTTTTTGCTTTAAATATACAGGGGGTTGAAGGGGGCATTTATCAGATGATGAATCACGGACTCAACACCGGCGCCCTGTTTATCCTTGTGGGGATCATATATGAAAGAAGGCATTCCCGGATGATGAAAGATTTCGGAGGTCTCGCAAAAGTCATGCCGATCTTTGCCACCTTCCTTATGATCGTTACTCTTGCATCGGTAGCCGTTCCCGGAACAAACGGTTTTGTGGGAGAGTTCATGATTCTTGTGGGGGTATTCAAAACATACCCGCTTTTTGGGGTGTTTGCAGTATCGGGAATGATCTTCGGAGCTACCTATATGTTATGGATGTATCAGCGGGTTATGTTCGGACCTGTTGATAAAGATGAGAACAAAAATATTCCGGACCTGAATTTGCGTGAGATCGTCACCATGGTTCCCATTGCTGTTCTTGTTTTTGTAATGGGAATTTTTCCGGGATATTTCATGAGAAAAATGGATGCTTCGGTATCGCTTTTTATCAACAGATTTAATAAAGATTATGAAATGTATGTTCAAGAAGCGACCGGAAAAACCAATACTCAACTGGCGATAAAAAATGCCGCTCTCATGCTG
>CAZKDT010000147.1:0-7223 GCA_964551515.1 uncultured Desulfobacteraceae bacterium
TGTTGCCACTTCTACTTCACCCATTATGCCCCATAAGGATTGCAAAACCTGCCACGATCCCGAATTATACAAACCCCGGTTGGGCCAGTTTCAACGGAAGATCGGGTTTCCCAAACTCGTTATAAACAGTGATACCTATGCGGATCGATCTTTGGAAGAGATTACATCCATAGAGGTTCTGGATTTGCGCCCGAAAATGCAGACAAAAAAACAAAAAAAGCTTTATGCTTCCGAATTCACCATTACCGGCGCCATGGAAAAAGCTCTAACCATTAAGGACTTGGGCTTTTATCCCAGAAGAGAGATAACGGTCACGCATTTGGGAGAAGGCAAAGGATATCACGGATTCGATAGATTTGCCGGGGTATCTTTCAAGGCAATTCTCGACAAGGCGGGCATAGCGCCTGATTTGAGCAAAACATTTCTGGTTTCGGCCCCTGACGGCTACCGCAGCCTTTTTTCTTATGGTGAGATCTTCCTCAATCCTGCGGGAGACCGCATGATCCTTGCTGACAGGCTCAATGGTCAACCGGTTAAAAACGGTGGGAAGTTCATTTTGGTCCCGCCGGACGACCTCATGTCCGACCGGGAAGTAAAAGCCATACAAAAGATCCAGGTGATCTCTTTAAGTCGAGAGCCTAAAATCTATGTGATCGGTATGGGCTGTGGAGACACGAACCTGATCAGTCTTAAAGCAATTTCTTACATGGCAAAGGCAGATGTGTTTGTCTGCCCGCCAGATATCAAGGACCGTTTTGCCAAATACATGGGGAGCAAACCCGTTCTGTTAGATTTTTATAAGTTTGCACCCCCGAGGTTGAAAAAAAAGAATCCCGGGCTGTCACAAGAAAAAATTGACGAACTCATGAATAAAGAGCGGACACAGGCGGTTAATATTATTAAGGAGGCCCTTGATAAGGGTGAAAGTGTGGCCATCCTTGACTATGGCGATCCCACGATCTGGAGCGGATGGAGTTGGATCCAGGAGTATTTCACTGATGAGAAAATTGAAATCATTGCGGGTCTTAGGGCTCGCTCAAAAATAACTTCACATTTTGATGCACCGATCCATCCCGCCTGGTTGCGTTGCTCGTCGGTTAAATAGCTTGCTATTCGCCCTCCTCGCGCCTTGCCATGCGGGCGCCTCGACTCCTGAAAATGTAAAGTTATTTCTTCGCGAACCCTTAGTTCATTTAATGTGTCCAATGCCCTTATAAAAAAGAAAATGGGCTGTAACGGCTCGATCATTCTAACCACATCCCTGAGGATCATGGAGAATAAGCGCTTGCTGAAAAAGGTGAAACCTTGTGTATCTTTATGGGGCTTAAAGATATTGATAATCTTGTTGTGGAATTTCTAAAGTATTACAACGGCCAAACGCCAGCATATCTTGCCTATAAAGCCGGGTATTCGGGAAGCGAGCATCTAATTCAAACAACCCTTGACGGACTTCGGAAAGCCGCCGATGACTACCCTGAAAAATTCCTGGGGCTGATATATGTCGGCCCTTGTCTGGCCTGCCCTGTTAAATTTTCCTAAGGCAGCTCTACTCCACACAGTTGTTTTCGGGATTTAAACCTTATTTTAAAGGCAACCTTACAGTAAATGTTACCCCTTTTGTTTTGTTTCTTACGGCTGAAATTGATCCGCCATGAACCTCTACGATTCTTTTGCATATATGCAGACCCAGCCCTGCGCCGCGGTCATCTCCTGATCGTGACGGATCAACCTGATAAAAACGTTTAAATATGTTCTTAAGGTCGCCTTCAGGAATGCCGATGCCGCTGTCACTGACCCTCAACTCAGCTTCATGGCGGTGTTCGATTAAGGACAGGGTTATGGATTCGTTATCAGGAGTAAACTTTACCGCATTATCCATAAGGTTGCTCAGAAGCTGAAGAATCTTATGCCTGTCCACAGAAGCAAATAGAGTATCACACCGCTTAATAACAAAGTGAATGTGTTTTTCCCGTGCTATGGGCAGAAAAAAAATATACATTTCCCTTAATAACCCGGCAAGATTTATTCGGCTGAGTTTAAGGTCATATTTCTTTGCGTCAAAACGGGAAATAAGAAAAAGATCATTAACCATTTTTATCAGATTATCAATCCGCTCAAGACAGTTGTGCAGGGTTTCCCGATAATCGGCCGCATCTCTTTTCCGGGAAACAGCAACTTCAATCTCCCCCTTGACAGCGGAAAGCGGATTTCGCAGTTCATGGGAAACATCTGCAGTAAACTGTTTAATTTCATCAAATGAACTCTCGATATTGTCCAGCATGAAGTTAATGGTAAGCGTCAAATCTCTTATTTCGTCCTGACCAGGAGGCAGTGGAAGCCTTTCCGCAAGGTTCTGAGAAGTTATTCTTCTTGTAACAGCGGTTATGTTCTGTAATATTTTCCTGGGTTTTTGCGCAATATACATTCCACAGCAAATACTCAGTAAAAAAACAACGGGAATTGCGCTGAAAATGTTTTGAAGGGAATTTTCAAGAATTTTATCAGCCCGCTTTGTCTTTGTAGCCATCTGAACGACAAACGGCCCCTGATCATTAAAGGTAAACCTTGTCTCATAAATGCGGTAACGTAATTTTTTCCTTTGATCTACTGTTACGGTAAAATGTTTTTTTTCTTTTATTCCGTCAGATAAAATTGTTGAAAAATTTTCTGACTCCCATAAACTTACCCCATCATGAGTCATAACCCGAAAAAAAACCGGATAAGATTCACGGTAAGATATGTCTTCAAAGAACTCTTTGCATCCCTTTACTATGTCATGGTCTTCCTCAATTTCTAGAGTTAATTCTGTTACCTCATCCTTGAGTATTCTGTCTATCTGTTTTAGAAAATTATGCTGAAGCCTGTAGTAAAAAAATGAAGAAAGAATCAGTGAAATCAGGAGAAGCGCAACCGTATAGAAAACAGCTAATTTAACATCAAGCCGGCTAAAAAATTGAACCTTAAGCTTTGATAACATACCCTACTCCCCTGACCGTATGTATCAGTTTTGTGCTGAAATCTTTATCCACCTTTGCCCGAAGTCTGTTCACATGCACTTCAATAATATTACTCTGTGTGTCAAAATCATACCCCCAGACACGGTCAAGTATCATGGTTTTTGTGAGTATATGCCCTGTATTACGCATCATATATTCAAGAAGCTAAATCCCTTGCCATGAACAGCCCCTCTTCTCCTCCGAAAAGTCGAATGAAAAAGACACCTTTTTCGATCCGGACATCGACCGTTACCCCACCTGCAAACCCCAGACAGATAGCGGCTCTAAATAGCAAGGCTCATTCTGAGTATAAAAGAAGAATCTCGATTGCTTCCTCCCAAGGTAGAAAGCTCGTGGTCCGCAATGGTTTTGACCCACCCTGCCGTTACCTTAAATCCGGGCTGCGGATACCAATTCAGGTTCAAGGTCGCTGTCCGCACTTCCTGGGTTGATGGATTATACGTTGTCAGTCCACTATCAAACAGGCCGCGATCAATATCGGCATTGGAATAGCGAAACGCAACCTCTAAGCATCCCAAGGGATCCAAAATCTTTAAGAAATCAAAAATTTGTTTTTTGTTCTCAGGCCTCTCGTCAAGCACGGGAGGTAGCCATCTTCCCTGCTGCCATCGCATTCGCTCTCCGGTGATATTCCACGATGCGTATGCAGACCATGATGTCAATTGATCAAAATCCTTTGGAACGGCATTACCGACTTTCACGTCCTGAATCTCGCCATCTACCCGTTCAGCTCCCAGTCGGAATGCCCCCCAGTACCAGCCAAATTCACCGTGTATCCATCTGGCTGAATCGCCATCTAAATTGTCGGTTGTAAAAACGGTGTTTCTCAAGGGTGTTTGTAAAAAAATCTCACTATCATAATCCGGGCTCCAAGCAAAACTCAAGCCCAAAAACCCGTCTTTTAGAAAATTGTACCCGAATCCTCGCATCGGAAATACAACTGTCCGAATGGAACACTGCGGCTCTGATTTGCGGTTGTCGTCAAGATCAAAACCCTCACCCGCAGTAGCGGATCCCTGGTACCAGATAGCGCTGCCCCATAACAAACCGTCAACTTGCACACCAAGATCGTATCGACCATCCAGATACGAACTGAAACCATAGTCTATGGATGGAAAATCTTCTGAGCAGGTTGCAAATTCACTATTTAAGGCCACCCGGATCTGGCCCACCTTCACCTGTAATGCCGGGTTAATATCCCAACCTGCCCATGCTTCGTACAGATTGTTTTTTGTATCCATGCCCAGCAGATCCGGTTCTATGTAAAAATGGAACTTTTTGCCATACCTTCCTGTTATTCGTAAATTAACTGTTTCCCACCTGAGGCCGTTGTTTTTATTGTTATCCTTGTCATACTTGATGGCATCCACTGTCAGTTGACCTCCGAGATGAATTTTCCAACCCTTCCATTCTGTATCCAGCCCCCGCAACATCTTACATTGAAAATATGAAGACTGTCCGGGTTCAGGGGAAGGTTCGGTCTCAGCGTTTAGACCAGAGATGAATGCAAAAAAAGCTAATAGGGAAAACCAAATAAAAAGATATTTTCTCATCGCTTTCCTCCAAACCTATTCATTTTCATGTTGAAAGTATGAACCACCGAACGCTTTGGTTGGTGATCAACGAATCCAAACGTATTTACTGAAAATTTTGAGGAATACCATGTATAGAAATCAGTCAGTTAGTTCGTTTTAGAGTAACATCTCAATAAATTATGGATTCGGCTCAATATCACCATTTAATGCACTAGAAATTATTGAAAAGTTACGTTTGAGAAAGGCGTAGAATAAATTAAAATTAAAAAAATTTAACCTTGAGTTTTGATAACATAGCCTACCCCTCTGACCGTATGTATCAGTTTTGTGCTGAAATCTTTATCCACCTTTGCCCGAAGTCTGTTCACATGCACTTCAATAATATTGCTCTGTGTATCAAAATCATACCCCCAGACACGGTCAAGTATCATGGTTTTTGTGAGTATATGTCCTGTATTACGCATCATATATTCAAGAAGCTGAAATTCCTTGGCGGTAAGCTCTATTATTTTATCATCACGCCGGGCCTGCCGTGTAACACGGTCCAAAACAAGATCTCCAATGATCAGCTTCTGTGTTTGGTCGCTTATCTGTCCCCGCCGCAGAACCGCCCTGATCCTTGCCATAAGCTCTGCAAAAGCAAAGGGTTTAACCAGGTAATCGTCTGCTCCCAAATCAAGACCATGTATAATATCCTCCTTTTCATCTTTTGCAGTAAGAAAAAGCACAGGGGTTGACACGCCTTTTTGTCTGATATCACTGATGACTTCAAAGCCGCTGATTTCAGGAAGCATGACATCCAGAATTATCAAATCATAGATTTCAGTCGTTGCCATGAACAGCCCCTCTTCGCCTCCGGATACGACATCAACCATAAAACCTTCTTCTGAAAGCCCTTTTTTTATAAAGCGCGCCGTTCCTTTATCATCCTCCACAATAAGAATTCGCATGGATGACTCTCCCAATTGTTTATAAACGTTATGAAAGAAACTTATTTCAGGAGTTTCTTAAGAGCTGTTATGGAATTATTCATTCACTAACAAGCAGCTGTTCAGTTTTTTTCAAGCTGACTTGTAATGCATACAATCCTTTGTCGGTTTGAGCCGAAGCTTTACTTATTATATATGCTCAAGAAATAATTTTTAAAGTTAAAAAAAATTAATCTTTTTTTAATGTTACTGTCATCTTTATCCTTTAAGAAAACAACAGTCAACGCTCCTACGTCAAACGGTTAATTTGCAGAATTATATTTATGAAAAGTAACAAACAATCCCTAATTCATTTGGTTGTTCCATTTTTTGTTGGGTCTTTGGCCATATTATCTGAATATTCAGGGCTCGATGTATTAATAGAAAGCTATTTTTTCGATTCACAAACAGGCAGTTGGCCTTATAAATCATTATTTATTACAAATGAAATATTGCATACAGGGGGTAGAGATCTTATTGTGCTTTTGGCAGCATTCAATGCTATAGCTATCATTATGTCTTTTTTTGTTAAATCTATTCGGCCTTATCGTAAGCACTTACTGTTCGTGTTGATAGCCTCGGCCACCGGACTATTGATAGTAAATATCTTAAAAAATACAACTCATATATATACCCCTTGGAGTTTAAAAATATTTGGGGGGGACAAACTATATATTCGGGTTTTTGATACCGTGCCGTTCGAGTCATCAGTAGGTCATGCTTTCCCTGGTGGACATTCAAGTGGTGGCTTTGCAGTTATTTCTGTGTATTTTGCATTATTTGCTAAAAATAATAAGTATCAATATTATGGTTTAGTTATTCCTTTGATACTTGGAATATGTTTTTCCATAACGCAAGAAATCAGAGGAGCGCATTTTCTAAGTCATGATCTATTTTCTTTCGCTATCTGTTGGGGTTCGTCATTAGCTTGGTCATTAATATTTTTTCCGGACTCCTTACGAGAAAAAATATACCGCCAGCAGTAATGAACCCTATCGTTGCAAAAACTCAGGATGCCGTAAGTTCAAGGCCTCTAAGGGTGACGCTGTAGTAAACTACCGCGAACCCTTAGCAACGAAGGAATTACGGTATCATGGGTTTTCCCGAAGGGTTAAAAATTTGCCATTAGAATCGTTTTCCCTGGAATTCACGCTGGGTTTATTCCAAAAGCCTCTGTGCGATATGAATAACATATAGAAATGATTTAATAAAATATATTTTTGGCATATTTTTTATGCAACTATGGGGTGAATACCAGGCTAAAGTGGTCTCCGACCAACAAAGGATTCAATTTGAAAATCTTTAAAAGAATATCAAATCTTAAATTAATTATTTTAGTATCACTATTTTTAGTACTATTCGATAACATTGCATTTTTTAGAAATGTTATCAATGTTTATCCCGTCTCGCTGAATAATATAGCTTTTTTGGGTTCATTAGCAGTTGTATTAACAAGTTTTATAACTTTATTGCTTACTCTTGTTTGCTCAAAATATACAACCAAGCCGATTTTGATTTCTATATTATTACTATCTTCTATCGTCAGCTATTTTATGAACACCTATAATACAGTCTTTGACACCCATATGTTAAGGAATATACTACAAACAAACAGTAACGAATCCCTTGACCTGCTTAATTTTAAACTAATTTTATATTTTATGTTATTTGGAGTATTCCCATCAATATTCATATATAAAATA
>CAZKDT010000148.1:0-7222 GCA_964551515.1 uncultured Desulfobacteraceae bacterium
TAAAGGCACGATCCTACGCCTCGGAGAGAAGCGGGGCCGGAGGCTTGATCTTAACGAAAAATCCTAGTTTTCGTTCGGGCACTAAGTAATGTTTTGTTAGCTTTTTCACTACGTTTTCCAAGTCAAGGAACATGGTAAAAAAAGTCATGGTTGCCTGGTGCCGGGGATAACCTCAGGATCGAGGTCCTCAAATGCTTCCAAGTACCACATGTTCGGGCCATATATTGCGGGATCGCCACTATCGAGGATCGATATGACCTTGTCTTGCTTTACGGCATTCCGGATGATTCTTGTGATCTCATTGAGTTGTTTGATTTTTTCTTCATAGTTAAATCGTTTGTTCTTTTTTGCTTGCTCAGGTTTTTTCCCATTTATGGCAAAAAGTCCGAATCCGGGATCATGGATCTTCTTGTCTTGCAGAAGAATAGAAAACTTGTTCTGTATTCTCTTGTTACAAAAAATAATATCCGAATCCTTAATGGTATTCATTGCGCGCAGGATGATGTTGTCGGGATCGCCGTTACCCACACCGACCAGAAATAGCTGGGTCTTGGCAACCCTGTGCGCGCCGGCATTTTTCAAAAAGCCATGCATCAGAATCAGCAACAAAACTGCCACCATGCCGACACAGACTTTTTTGCCAATTATAAAGCAAATCATGAAAACTTCCTTTCTGAAATTCGTTAAGTTAATTTAAAAACCCTCACAAAAAAAGCCACGAAGATAAAACAGGATTTATTCCCGATCACTTTCGTGGCTTTTCGTTTTTGAGGTTAACTCGAAAAAAAATTTTATTTTTTCAGCACAATTTCATATTGTGAATTAAGTGAGTTATTTAAATAACCGGTTAATTTTTGTCAATAGATATTTTTCACAAATGTCAGGTTTGAGCAGTGGGGTTTTTAGGTCCTGAGAAAATGTAACATAGGATTTTCGTTGAGATTCTGTTGACAAGCATCAGTGACATCCGGCAAAACCGGAGGAATTAAAACCAACATATGCACGTGATCTCCCATGAGATGGCCTTCAACACCTTGGACTCCCTTTGTTGAGCCAGCTCTCTGAAAACGTTACCAAGATATTTTCTCAGGTTTCCGAATAATACTTTTTGCCGGTATTTCGAAATCCGGATCAAATGATACTTGCATTATGTGCAGCAAAATATTATGTGCAGTCAGCGAGCTAATGGGTTGATATTAGTGATATCCGAATTGATTTACAGCACATAATATTCAACAGCAAATCTTGATTTTACTGGTGTATTTTCGTTACAGAGTTTCATTTTCACCATAATGAATTCAATTCATTTGTTTTGTGTTCCGTAAGTTCGAGAATATTATGTTTAGACTTTTATAAGAAAATATTGTTATTTCATCAACTTATAATCTAAACTACACATAATAACTAACAGCACATAATACAAGTTATGTGTAGCAGAACATAACTGGCAATCCCATGTCCTATGACTTAAACTTCGAAAATGATTTATCGAAAACCTCCTTATCCCTGAGCTATGAGCGGTTCACATTCGGGAGGCTTTCGTATATTACCGCGAATGTCAAACTCTGGGAGTCTCCCCAGCAAAGCCGGGGGGTTACCCATGATTAATTAAAAATTACAGAGCTGAAAAAAGAAAGGAAATCAGAAAAAATGCAGGGAGGCAAGGAAACCATTCTGCTGGTTGATGATGAGAAAGTCATTCTGGATATCGGAAATAATTACCTGACGCGTTTTGGATATGCAGTTATTACAGCTCAAAGCGGAGAAGAGGCCATTGAAATAGTCAGAGAGATGGACTCTTCCCCGGATCTGGTGATCCTTGACCTGAGCATGCCGGGCATGGGTGGAAATAAGAGCCTTGAAATACTTTTGAAAATAGATTTTGGAATAAAAATCATCATTACCAGCGGCCATTCGAATAATTATAAGGTAAAAAACGCACTTGATTCCGGCGCTGTCGGATTCATCAGAAAGCCCTACCATCTTTCGGATATGCTAAAAAAGATAAGAGAAGCGCTGGATACGGAATGAAAAAAATGCATCAATTCAAAAGTCTAAAATAAAACAATAAAAACTCATTCCAACCTAAGGGATCACGAAAAAATAAATTTACAATCTCAGGAGTTCCGGCACTCGCCTGGCAAGGCACGAAAACTTAAGTAATATCAAGCAGATTTTGAGTTTTCGTAACGCAGCCAGGTGGGATACATTGGCATCCAAAATATGAAGTTATTTTTTCTTGTGCCCTAATTTCAAAATAGTATAATTATATTAATGGAATATATCAGCTAAAAATCATTTAATCCCAATAGGTTATGACAATATCAACAAAATAAGTGACGAAAATTGTCATCCTCTGAACTTTTGAACCCTGATGGTCGTAAAAAGTTCAACTTCTGCGTTGTGCTGCATTCCTCGTCACTTTAACGTACTATAAGTACGTTCTCTCCGGGGACTTCGGATAGCCAATTCCTCGGAATTTGCACGCCTTTTTATCCCGGTGGGGTTATACAGGGAAATTTGGAGCTTTTTACTTTGCCATCAAAATTTGACTTTTTACGAGACCGTTAATCCTGACCCCGTGAACCCGTAGACGGTTACAATAAATCGTTGATTTTAAGGTGCTAATTAGATATAAAAAAAGCCTCCGCCGAAATGGAAGAAGCCTGTTTAATGGGATTCAGCGAAGGCTTTGAGTAAGGAAAACTGGTGTCAGCACTCCTTCAACTCAATGAATACATATCAATAAAGCCCACGACGGTCAATCTAAAACCCTTGGGCAATTTTTATCTTAGAGATCTTTAAATAATAACTTATGAAAACAATTCTAATAAATATAAGACTGTTTATTTTTTTTATCCTGGTATTATTTTTTATAGTTCCCGCATTTTCAAGAGCACAGGAGAATATTGAAGTTTTTACACTCGAACAAACTATCGAGAAAGCAATGAAGGCCAACCTTTCCCTTAAAATTTCCAGAGAAGAAATCCAGGCGGCCGAGGCAGAAAAAAAAGCTCAACGCACTAATTTTTTCCCCACATTTAGTGTAACATATCAATATAATAGGATGGATGAAGGAGTTAATATCGGTGATTTTGCAACCGGTGCGAAAGATGAATACTCATTTATTTCCTCTGTCACCCAACCGATATTTACAGGCTTCTCCATACTTAGACAATATGATATTGCAAAACTTGGTCTTGATTCTGCAGAAATTAAAGAAAAACTTGTGAGTCAGGATATTATTTTAAAGGCAAAAACTATTTATTTTATGCTGTTACAGGCTCAAAAGCTACGAAAAATTTCGGAACAGACCGTTATCCAGATCAATGCCCAAAAAAATGTGGCCGAGAATTTTTATCAGGTTGGGATGTCCCCATTAAATGATTTATTACAGGCACAGGTTGAACTGGCCAACGCAAAACAGGACCTCATTGTTGCAAAAAATAATATGCAAAATGCTGAGTCGGATTTCAATACCCTGCTTCGCAGACCCATTAACACTCCTGTTTCCGTTGAAGATATCCTCGATTACTCACCTTTTGAAAAAGATCTTGATTACTGCCTCGCCCAAGCGGATAAAAATCGTTTGGAAATCAAGATAGCCGATTTAGACTTTGAAATAGCTGAAAAGGAAGTGCAACTTGCAAAAAAAGATTATTATCCTTCAATTAACCTGGAAGGCAATTATTTCAGAGAAGGAACGGAATGGGATGTGAATGGCGGCGAAGGTATATTTGATCCGGAGGGTTGGAATGTTTTAGCTGTTGCAAAATGGAATTTTTTTGAATGGGGCCGAACCACCTATGGAATAAGAGAAAAAAAGTCACGTCTGTCTCAGGCACAATTTCGAAAAGACGAAATTCTTGATAATATACATCAAGAGGTAAAAAAAGCATTCCTTAGAACACAAGAAGCAGAAAAGGCTATCATTACTGTTGAAAAAGCCATTGAACAGGCAAAGGAAAATTTCAGGATCAACCAAGAACGCTACAAAGAACAGATGGCAACCTCCACCGATGTTTTGGACGCCCAGACACTTCTTTCCAAAACCATGACAAATTATTACAATGCATTATATGCATATAAAATTTCGAAGGCTGCATTGTATCGGGCAATGGGTCAGGGAATTGTTGAATGATTAACGGTCAGAACAAAAGCTCAATAATTCGGATGTTCCATGTTCACAAGAATTACGGCGCCAAAAAAGCTCTTGCCAACATCACCCTTGATATTTCAAAAAACGAACTTCTTTTTATCAGTGGTCCGAGTGGAGCAGGCAAAACCACCCTGCTTAAACTTCTATACCTTGGGGAAAAGGTATCAGAAGGACAAGTATTGATCGAGGGAGTAAATCTGTCGAGAATTTCTCATAAACGAATACCGCTTCTTAGACGAAAGTTCGGAATAATATTTCAGGATTACAAGCTAATAGCCACAAAAACCGTTTTTGATAATATCGCCATTGTTCTTGAAGCAACAGGTAAAAAACGACGCTTTATCGAAAAAAAGGTAAAAAGCATATTAAGAACCGTGGGTATGGAGGAAAACCTCCATTCCTTTCCCCCAAGTCTCTCCGGTGGCGAACAGCAAAGAATAGCGATTGCCAGGGCCGTTGTCGGCAACCCAAAGATAATACTCGCAGATGAACCCACCGGAAACCTGGACGAAGTATATGCCGATATTATCATTAAGCTTCTTAAAAAATTTCATACCCGTGGCGCCACGGTTATCATTGCAACCCATGACAAGGATCTCATCCGCAAAACGGGTGGCAGAGTAATCCATCTTAATCAGGGTTATATGCAAAAACAACCCAATTTTAAAAGTTGTTCTGATGATTCTCAACTCTAAAAGGGCCATACAGGATATCCTGGACCACAGATTTTTAAACGCGGTCACTATTATTACTATTGCCATCTCCATCCTTATTGTCAGCGCTTTTGCTCTTTTTTTTGTAAATGCCAATGAAATAATCAATCCCTGGAAAAAAGGGATAAAGATCATGGTCTATCTAAAACCGGATGTCTCTGAAATAAAGATCCCGGAACTAAAACGAAAAATTCAGGGCATGGATGGTATCCAGGACGTCAGATTCATCTCAAAAAATGAGGCCTTTCAACAGCTAAAAAAACAGATGAGACGGCAGTCTTCTTTGTTCGAAAATCTAAAGGAAAACCCGCTTCCGGATGCTTTTGAAATCCGTCTTATAGCATCTTCCCAAAACCAGGAAAAAGTTGAGATGCTTGCCATTAGGCTCGAATCACTTCCCCAGGTTGATGAGGTTGAGTATGGTCAGAGATGGCTTAGGCGATTTACGAATTTTTTCAATCTTTTCAGGTTAACAGGATATACAATGGGCGGTATTTTCTTTATGGCCGCCTTATTAATTGTGGCCAACACAATCCGTTTGGTCCTCTTCTCAAGACGGGAAGAGATTGAAATCATGCGTCTGGTCGGCGCTACCGATAGTTTCATCAAAGCTCCTTTCTACATCCAAGGTCTTATCCAGGGAGCATTTGGCGGAATTATTGGCCTGGCCGCATTATTTGTCATTTTTATGTTTATATCATCAAGTGTGAAACAGGGGTTATCCCCCACTCTTTTTACTATCAGATTTCTTTCATCCGGCGCTTTCTGTGGAATAATACTTGGCAGCACATTTGTAGGATGGATAGGGTGTTATCTTTCTTTAAAACAATTTTTAAAATAATACTATTTACTGCCGCGGGTTTCTTTTTTGTGGTGCGGCCTGCTGAGGTTTTTGGCGCTAAATCCCGTGAAATCGGGATTGTCACCGCAAATAAGCTTAACGTTAGGCCTTCACCGACAATAAAAAATACCCCTTTGGCATTAATCAAAAAAGGCGAAAAGGTTAGAATTATCGATCACTTCAACGGGTGGCTAAAAATTAGTCACCAGGGCCGGGTCGGTTATATTCGAAATCTAAAAAAGTATATACACATTATCTCTATATCCAGCACAGCGAAAAAGAAAGAAAACGAGGAAAACGACGGGAACATTAAACCCTTGAGTAAAGAAACTGAAGATATCAATCGAGAGATAGAAAAAGGCAGGCATAGAGTTCTGACGTTCACAAGAGAGGAAGCCGCCATAGTTAACAGCCTGAACGATATTGATCTGACCCTCAGCCAGGCAAGAAAACGAGTTTCGATTCTCAGGCTCGAACTTGCCGCCCTCAGAGATAAAACCATTGAAATTAGCCGGACATCCCACAACCTCAAAAAGAGGATTGAAGCCGACGAAGACTATATATTCAAACGCCTGTCAGCGCTCTATAAAATGAACTGGTTGGGCAGTATCTATGTTCTGGCTTCAGCTCAAACCATGTATGAGTTCTTTAAACGCAAAAAGTCCATGGAAATTATTTTAGCTTATGACGAAAAAATCCGACAGAATCTCCTGAACAACAAGGCAAAGCTCCAGCAAATTCTGGTCACGCTGAATTCCCAAAAAATGGAGAAGCGTTCTCTTGAAGCAGGTTTAAAAAAACAGATTGCGGTTATGTCCGATAAAAGAGTAAAACGTTCAAAAATCCTTGCTGGCATCCGCAACAAAAAATCACTGGAACTGGCTCTCCTTGAATCCTTGAATCAGGCCGCAGCCAATTTGAATGGGACAGTTACATCTTTAAACCTGGAAGCCGGCCCACTAAAACAGAAAAATAATAATTCACCAAAAAGCTTTTCTGAACTAAAAGGATTGCTTAATATGCCGGTTAAAGGTAAAATAGTAATTTGTTTTGGACCGCATAAAAACACAAAACTTAATATGGTAAATTTTCAGAGTGGTATCGAAATAAAAGCAGACAGAGGCGAACCGATCCGTGCTGTTTTTGACGGACAGATTCTTTACGCCGACTGGTTCAAAGGGTACGGAAACATGATAATCATTGATCATGGGGAAAATTATTATACGGTCTATGCCCATGCTGAAGAACTCTTCGCGTCAAAAGGAGATAATATAGATATGGGAGATGTTGTTGCCACGGTTGGAGATTCAGGGTCCTTGATTGGCCCGAGCCTCCATTTTGAAGTGCGCCATCACGGAAAACCCATGGACCCGGTAAAATGGATTAAAAAAGGTTAATACAAATAAGGAGTAACCAAATGAGCATCAAGCAGAAGCGAAACGTCAATCTGTGGTTAATAATAGTAATAGGCGTTATATCCTTGATCATAGGATTTGGTTTCTACCGTGA
>CAZKDT010000149.1:0-7187 GCA_964551515.1 uncultured Desulfobacteraceae bacterium
AGCCTTCTCGAAGCATAGGTTTCAGGCTGGCTCTCGCTTTTTCACTACTGACACCCGACACCTGAAACCTGAGGGCAAGTGTCCAATTTTCATGCAATCCCCCAAAAATTAAGGAGTCACGATTATTTTTTTAAAGCTGAATGACAAGGTCTGGAATTAAGGAACAAGGAACATACCCACAATAACCTTCATAAGAAAGATATAGAAACAAACGATGGAAGCGGCGGGACGATGTCTTCGCTATAACGCAGGGAGGTAAATGAGATGGTTTATGTCAATATCAACGGCAAGGATTTTAAAGCTGCTCAAGGTTCCAATTTGCTGGATGTTTGTGAAAATAACGGAATCCACATACCACATTTATGCCACAAAAAGGGTCTGAGCCCTGTGGGGGTGTGCCGTCTCTGTCTCGTGAAAGTGTCGGGAATGCGCGGTTTGGTTCCGGCGTGTAGTACAAAAGTCACGGAAGGAATGCAAGTAATTACGGACGATCAAGAAATCAACGACCTCAGACGCTTGAACCTGGAAATGCTTTTATCCGAGCATGAGCATAACTGTCTGACCTGCGAAAGCAATGGGAGATGCGAACTGCAAAATTTGGTTTACGAGTTCGGGATCGACCAAATCCGTTTTCCCGTCAATAAAGAAATAAAGCCGTTGGACGACTCCAGCGAAGTTATTGTCAGGGATCCGAACAAATGCATTCTCTGTGGCAGATGTGTACGTGCCTGTCGGGAAATTGCCTGTAAAAATATTTTGGGATTCACCGACCGCGGTCCGGCTGTGGCCATCGGTGCCGGGTTTAATGAACCGTTGGGCTTTACGGATTGCGCTTCTTGCGGGGCTTGCTTGCAGGCCTGTCCCACAGGAGCACTCACGGAAAAGCATGCTCGCTTTGAGGGGAGAAACTGGGAGTTCAATAAGGTTAGAACCACCTGTCCCCACTGTGGCGGGGGGTGTCAGATGGAAATATGGACCAAAGACAAGAAGGTTGTAAAGGTCTACGGAGTGGAAGAGGAAAACACTGAAAACAAAGGAAACCTTTGCGTCAAGGGAAGATTCGGTCTCGATTTCGTTCAAAGTCCGGAGCGTTTGAAAAAACCGCTGATCAAGAAAAATGGGAAATTTGAGGAAGCGGAATGGGACGAGGCGCTGAATATCGTGGCAAACAAATTTCAGGAAATAAAAAATGCCCACGGCCCCGATGCCCTGGCAGGCATTGCTTCTTCAAAATCGACAAACGAAGAATGCTACCTCTTCCAAAAATTCATACGCACCTGTTTTGGCACAAACAATGTCGATTTTTGTACCCGGCTTTGTCATACGCCCAGTGCGGTGGCCCTCACCCGGGCTTTCGGAGGCGGGGCCATGACAAATTCCATTGGCCTGGTTGAGCACGCCGACGTTTTACTGGTTGCCGGTTTGAACCTCACGGAAATGTATCCCGTTTTTGCCAGCGCCATGAAAAAACGGATCATGTCCGGCAATCTAAAGCTAATCATTATTGATCCGCGAAGAACAGAAACTGCGGAATATGCAGACATCTGGCTGCGTCCCCGCATTGGAACAGATATTGTCTGGATAAACGGCATGCTCCATGTGATACTCAACGAAGCTCTATACGATCATGAATTTATAGAGAACAGAACCCAAGGATTCGAGAACTTAAAAGACATCGTCTCTAAATATACCCCGGCCAGGGTGGAGGAAATTTCAGGAATTCCCGGGGCCAGAATCAAAGAGGCCGCACGGCTCTATGGAAAAGCCCGCAGAGGGTCTATCCTTTACGGAATGGGGATAACCCAGCACATACACGGGACGGACAACGTCGGGGGACTTTGTAACCTGGCGCTTTCCACCGGTAACATCGGAAAACCAGGAACAGGTCTTAACACCATCGCAAAACAAAATAACGGTCAGGGCGCCGGCGACATGGGCTGTTTGCCCCCTATCTATCCTGGCGGTCAGCCGGTCTCCAATCCGGCGGTTCAGGAGAAATTTGAGAAGGCGTGGGAGGTAAATCTTTCATCAAAACCGGGAATTACCGAGGCAAACATGCTCCTTGACGAAAATACTATAAAAGGACTCTACGTTATGGGCGGAAACCCCATGCGGAGCGGCCCCAATATTTCCCGTATTAAAAATGTCCTGGAAAATATGGATGTTATGGTGGTTCAGGATATGTTTTTGACTGAAACAGCCAAAATTGCCGACGTAGTTCTCCCGGCCTGTTCTTTTGCCGAAAAAGATGGAACGTTCACCAATACGGCCCGTTTCATCCAAAGAGTTCGCAAGGCCTTCGATCCTATCGGAGAAAGCAAACCCGACTGGAAGATTCTCTGTGATCTGAGCCAAAAAATGGGCTACAATATGTCATACGGGCATCCCAAAGATATTATGAATGAAATTGCTTCACTGACGCCACCTTACGGGGGAATTTCGTACCGCCGGTTAGGAAAAGGAGGCCTTCGCTGGCCGTGTCCTCAAAAAGATCATCCCGGAACCCGTTATCTTTGGACGGAAACCTTCAACACCCCGAGCGGTAAAGGCATGTTTTTTCCTGCAGATTACCAGCCCCCCGCCGAATCACCGGACAAAGAGTATCCTTTTATCTTAACAACGGGAAAAGATCTTTATCATCTGCATACGGGCTCCTATACGCGCAACTCTGTGCCGCTATATAATCTGTCCCCCGAAGACGTCCTGGAAATTCATCCATCAGATGCAGAACAACTCAAGGTAAAGAATGGGGAGGAAATTCACGTCAGCTCTCGAAGGGGTTCAATGAAGATTCATGCCAAGGTAACGGATCGGGTTCCGGAGGGGACAGTTTTCACCACCCTCCATTCCGACAAAGTAGCGGTCAATGCGTTGACCATCGATGCTCTCGATCCCATGGCCAAGACCCCTGAACTCAAACTTTGTGCCGTAAGGTTAGAGAAACCATTATAATATTCAAAAGATGAACATCGAACATCGAACATATTAAAAGATGAACGTCCAACATCGAACATTGAACGTCCAACGTCGAATAATGATGTTGCTCCGCTCCTCAACTTATTCTAAAATCGAATGAAAAACAAACATCCAATACCAAGCTATTTCTTTTTCTTTCCAGCTGTTCTGATATTCGTAACGAATATTTTAATTAATTCTTCTGTTTCCTCTAACATATCATTGAGTAGTTCTGGTTTTTTAATTAATGGTACCTTCTGAATAAGTTTTAACCATCTTTGGGTCTCTCTAAGTTCTTTTAATGAGATACAGAGTTTGTGAACAAAGTCTTTTGAGGACTCTGCTGCCTGTGCTTCACCATGGTTTGGATAAGGTGAAGTTCCCGATCTTAACAATTGGCCCGCAACATGGTTGCCTGTTCTGGTATTTGGCAAGTGTTCAACAATCTTTATGATTCGCACCGAAAACGCAAGTAGCCTTTCTTCAAGATCATACTTTTGTTTTGTCATCTTTTTCCTCAATCATAATTCGTTGTTCAAGATTGGGTTTTTCATTCATCATTCGATGTTGGACGTTCATTATTTACTAATAAGATCTTGTAATATTTCATTTACAATTTTCGGGTTGGCCTTGCCTTTTGTTTCTTTCATGACCTGGCCCACGAAAAAGCCGAAAAGCTTTATTTTGCCGTTTTTGTAGTCTTCCACTTCCTTTGAACAATCTTCAAGGACCTTTACTACAACCGCTTTTATGGTGGACTCATCCGTAACCTGGACCAGTCCTTTTTCTTTCACGATTTTTTTGGGTGCTTTTCCGGTTTGAGCCATTTCATCAAATACGGTCTTTGCAATTTTACCGCTGATAATATTATCGTCAATCAGTTTAAGAAGTTGGGCGAGATTACCGGGGGAAATCGGAGACTCTGTAATCAGCTTGCCCTGGGCGTTTAAAAGGCCCAGCAATGACCCCATGATCCAGTTGCTCACCGGCTTGGGTTTTGGAAATTGTGTAACACATTCCTCAAAATAATCTGCAAGCTCGTGGCTCGATGTCAGAAAGCCGGAATCGTATGAAGGAAGACCGTATTCATCTATAAAGCGCTTCTTCTTTTCATCCGGAAGTTCGGGGAGTATTTTTCTGATGGAATCGATCCAGTGATCGTCTATAACCAGCGGCAGAAGATCGGGGTCCGGAAAGTAGCGGTAGTCATGGGCCTCTTCCTTGCCCCGCATGGATATGGATTTGTTTTTAACAGAGTCCCAAAGCCGGGTCTCCTGAATGACCTCGCCGTGGTCTTCTAAAATTTCTTTTTGCCGGTTGATCTCAAAACTAAGCGCACTTTCAACATGCTTGAAAGAGTTTAAGTTTTTTATTTCTGTTCGGGTCCCTAAAGATTCAGACCCTTTGCGTCTTATGGATACATTGGCGTCACAACGGAAACTCCCTTCTTCCATGTTGCCGTCGCTGATTCCGAGATAGCGGACAATAGACCTGAGATGCCGAAGGTATGCCCCGGCTTCTTCAGGAGTCCGTATATCCGGTTCACTCACGATTTCGGTCAGGGGCACACCGGTACGGTTGAAATCGACCTTGCTTAACGGGCGGTCAGGGTCATGGGTTAGCTTGCCTGCGTCTTCTTCCATATGTATTCGGGTAATACCAATTCTTTTTGGGTAGCCGTTTATTTCTATCTCAATAAATCCATTTTCGGCAATAGGCAGTTCATACTGGGAAATCTGGTATCCTTTCGGAAGGTCAGGATAGAAATAGTTTTTACGGGCAAATCTACTTTCCCGGTTGATTGTGCAGTTTGTTGCAACAGCCATTCGCAAGGCGTATTCAACCACCTTTTTATTGAGCACCGGCAAAACACCGGGCATACCCAGGCAAACCGGGCAGGTGTGCGTATTGGGCGGCGCTCCGAATGATGTTGAGCAGTTGCAGAAAATCTTTGTTTTAGTTTTGAGCTGAGCGTGAACTTCAAGTCCGATTACAGATTCATATGTCATTTTTAATCCTTGAGTTTTGACGGTTTCTTTGATGGTCCGGGGCAACACATTCACTTAACACAAAATTTTGAACCAAAGCAAAAAATTAGTCAAGCCATATTTAACTCAGGGCAAACTCATTTGACTTCGGTGCAGCGTAGCGACGGGGTGTTTCTCTTGGAAATCCACTGACTGTTTGAAGGGCTTTAGCACGCGTTTGTCCGAGCCGAATGAAATTATGACTAAATAAATTTGTGGGATAATTTGGCGATGAATTATTCTTAACACCTCTGGAGTGGCTCGGGTTTACGGGTGCTTAAGCACAAGTTTCAGTGGATTGGAAAGAGAAGCACCCCGTCGTGGAGCGTTCTCCTTGTACTGGGTGATAAGATTCAAATAGTGTAACGGGTCTTTTCAGCGAAAAGTTGCAAAATACTGTAACGCTCATTCGGACTGAATTCAGCAACCAAATTTTGTCCCAAAGGCGGGATAGGCGGGGTATTCATAAGATTTTCAGGGCGGGGTACGGCTGCGGAATACCTTCCCTAAAACCGTTACAATATTTTGTCAGCATGGGCGTTACACTATTTGAATCTTACCAACTGGGATTCAAATGGGTTTACCCTGATATTTAACTTTACTATAAACACATATGCCTGTAAAAATGTATTGACAATAAACTGATTTCATACACTATTTAAAATAATACTTTTATCTGTGTATATCTGCCTGCTTGTGTCTCAGGCTTTCTTGACTTACCTCTCTGCAATGCTCTCGCTTGCAAAGATGACTGGATGGACCGGTAGATGTCTCGCATGGCAGGCGGGTCTGCGAAAATCTGCTTGCCCCGCCTGCCCAGTGAAACCCTTATCTTCTTTTGTTTCACCGGGGTAGCTCCGGCAGATGGTACTGGGGCGTCCTATTTAATGATAGAGGAATATAATGAAATTTTTCCTGTGTGTGCTTGGAATGGTGATGGTCGTGGAAGGTCTTCCATATTTTGCATTTACGGCAAAAATGAAATCGGTTTTAGAAAAAGTCCTTGAATTGCCGGATAAGTCTTTGCAAAAATTCGGTTTTGTACTTATGCTCGCTGGAATTTTGCTGGTATATCTGGGAAAAAGATAGTCCCCATGTTTTTATTGAATGATTACAATTATGATCTGCCCGATGACCTCATTGCTCAAAAACCGGTAGATCAACGGGACCGTTCAAAACTTCTGTTCCTGCACAAGGAAACCGGCAGACTGTCCCACCATAAGTTTTATGAAATTTGTGATCTTCTTTTGCCAACGGATTTACTGGTTTTAAACGACACTCGGGTGATTCCGGCGCGACTTTTGGGAAAAAAGGATACCGGGGGCAAGGCGGAAGTTTTTATCCTTGATTACCACGGCGGGCGTAAAAATCCCGTGTGCAACGAACTTGTTTTAAAATGCCTGATTAAAACTTCAAAAAGACCGAGAAACGGTACGCTGTTATTTTTTTCCCGGGGATTGCAAGCCAGGGTTGTTGAGTGTCAAGAAGGAATTTACACGGTTAAATTTTCATCTAAAGATAATTTTGAAAGTCTCCTTGACAGAATAGGACACGTTCCGTTGCCCCCATATATTAAACGAAACGATAACAAGGATGACAGGACATCTTACCAGACGGTTTATGCTTCGCAAAAAGGAGCGGTCGCCGCACCCACGGCGGGACTTCATTTTTCAAAAAAGCTCCTAAAGAAAATAACAGAAAAAGGGGTCGGGATCGTTACAATTACCCTGCACGTGGGTTACGGTACGTTTTTGCCAGTCAGGGTATCGGATATAAGAGACCACAAAATCCATTCTGAGTGGTATTCTATTTCCAAAGAAACTGCCGATCTTATTAACCGTACCAAAACAAAAGGCAGGCGTATCATTGCCGTGGGTACGACATGCGTACGGGCTCTGGAGTACGCTTCAAACCACAGAGGGACCATTGCTCACGGTAGCGGAAGCTGCGATCTTTTCATTTATCCGGGGTACAGATTTAACGTTGCAGATGCAATGATTACGAATTTCCATCTTCCAAAATCGACGCTTTTAATGCTTGTATCCGCTTTTGCAGGTCGGGAAAAAATATTAAATACATACCGGACAGCCATAGATAAAAAATACAGGTTGTTCAGTTATGGGGATGCCATGTTTATTGCTTAAAAAGTTTTAGATTTTATGATTTAGGTTTTAGGTGGGGTGGTGAAAATCGCCCATAATATGG
>CAZKDT010000150.1:0-7164 GCA_964551515.1 uncultured Desulfobacteraceae bacterium
TTTTGGGGAATTGCATGAAAATTGGACACTGGCCCTCAGGTTTCAGGTGTCGGGTTTCAGGTGTCAGTAGTGAAAAAGCGAGAGCCAGCCTGAAACCTGACACCCGACACCTGAAACCTATGCTTCGAGAAGGCTTCACCACGCCCGATAATGTCCAAAAAAAAAGACCTGTTTTTCAATCATGTTACAAGATCTGTAGTTAGTGTCCATTGGATTATTGGTTGAAAACCGATTGGGATTAATAATAGAAATCCTAATTGGTTGGCACCATACGATTAATAACAATGCCGTATTTTTTTCCGAATGGCATGATTTTAACCGGATTGAATCCTCCTGATTTATACAGCGTTCTGAAATCCGGTGTTGCAATCAGATGAAGGATATAACTGATGTGACCTGAATATCCGGTTTCATCCAGTTGCTGAAGCTTTTTAACGGTTTGTTTTGACAACTCCACGGCCTGCCGATGAACCATAGGTCCGGAATCGGTGCATTTTCGCAAAGAATATAGCTGCCGGCAACTAAAGGGGCGTATGGTATAAATCCGGCAGGTATTATCGTTTTTAAGAAACGGACATCGGGTAATGAACCGCTTTTTTCTTTTTTTCATATTTTTGGCAATTTTCTTTCGGAGGTTGATTTGATCCTGTTTGTCAAGAGCCTCAATCCATTCGTGGATAATGAGTCCTTCCAGGGTTATTGCATCCACATTGCCAAAATGAGTGCAACAGAATGCACACCCTTTCGTGCACACAGCGCCGGACTTGAAGGGTCGCGCCTTGATTTCAAAATCGTCATAGATTTCTTTTAATTTTTCCTGTTTTATTTCAATATCCATACTCTATCCGAAAATTATATACTTAATGAGTCGGAGAGTTTTTCTTTTAGGGCCCCAAATTAAGCGGTTCAATTTAAAAAAAAACACCCCGATCCCTCATATACTTATAGAAAAACGTTGTATATATCACTCGTTTTTTCTTTTCAATCAAAAGATAGTTAAACCGCTAAGGTAAATGCATTCGATTTCGGTGCAGCGTGGCGACGGTGTGTTTCTCCTGGAGACCGACTGACTGTTTGAAGGACTTTAGCACGCGTTGGCCCGAGCCGAATGAAATTATGACTTAAAAAATCAATGGGATAATTTAGCGACGAACTGTTCTTAATACCTCTGGCACAGCTCGGTCCTATGGGTGCTTAAGCATAAGTTTCAGTGGGTTGGAAAGAAATATACGCCGTCGTGAAGCGTTCTTCGTGTATTGAATTTCAAATGCATTTGCCCTGTGAACGATCAATTCAAACTTGACATGATTCTTTTATAATCTTACAGAAAACATAACATTCCTCTAATTTCTTCCAACCATTTAATGCAGGAGGTAAAATATGCGTATCCTACTTATTGGACAGGCGGCATTTGCGGCAAAGGTATTGGAAAACCTTCTGGAAAGAAACGAAAATATCATAGGGGTTTATGCGCCACCGGACAGACCGGGGGGCCGGACCGATCCGCTCAAAGATGCGGCGGTATCCAAAGGAATTGATGTGTTTCAACCGTCAACGTACAAAAATGATCAGGTATTTGACCAGTACAAGGAACTCAAACCGGATCTCACGGTCATGGCATTTGTAACCGATATTATCCCGGCGCGCTTTTTTGAGGTCCCCACTCACGGGACCATCAACTATCATCCTTCGATTTTGCCGCGCCATCGCGGTGCCAGCGCCATTAACTGGGCCGTAATCATGGGGGATACCCAAACCGGGCTGAGCATTTTCTGGCCGGACGGGGGAATCGACACCGGGCTTATTTTACTTCAGAAAAAGATCCAGATCGGTCCGAATGACACCACCGGCGCACTTTATTTTAACCACCTGTTTCCCATGGGGGTTGATGCCATTCTCGAATCCATCGACCTTGTCAAAGCGGGCACGGCTCCCAAAATACCCCAGGATGAAGCCGGCGCCACCTATGAACCTCCCTGTGATGACCGGGTTGCGGGCATTGATTGGGAAAAGCCGGCCGGAGAATTATACAATCTGGTGCGCGGGTGCGATCCCCAACCCGGCGCCTTTGCCTTGTTGAACGGTGAAAAGGTTCGTTTTTATGGGGCACGGCTCATCCAAGAGAGTACCGATAAAGCTCCGGGAACGATTCTTGCCGTTGACGATCAAGGGATTCATGTGGCGGTGTCCGGAGCAACGCTTGTGGCAGGTAAAGTCCGGCCGGCCAAAGGTAAAAAAGTGGCTGCGGGCGAATTTGCGGCTGAACAGGGGCTTAAGGCCGGAGATATGTTCGATAAGTAATATCCGTAACAAACAAAATAAGGAATGAGTGCGGGCGAAAAACAAATTCTCGTTTTTAGCGATAAATTCCATCATCACAGTTATGGGCCCCGTCATCCTTTGAAGGTGGAACGGCTCCGGTTAACCATGGACTTGATGGAAGATTATGGAATTTTTGATACCGCTTCGCAGCCCTGGGTGGAAGCAAGAAAAGCCGGCGAACAAGATGTTCTGCTCATTCATTCTCCTGAATATCTGGAGATACTTAAAACAGCCAATTCGGGCAGGGTTCCCTCACAAGCCTGGAAGTTCGGTCTGGGCAGCGGTGATAACCCCTTGTTCCCCGGTTTATATGACTGGTCATTACGGGTCACCGGTGCAACCCTTGAATGTATCCGCCAAGTATTAAACGAAAATCGTGAAATCGCTTTCAATATTGCAGGCGGTTTGCACCATGCAACGCAACGTCAGGCCTCTGGATTCTGTTATTTGAATGATCCGGCCATAGGAATTGCCAAAATGGTTCGGGACGGTTTGCGCGTTGTTTACCTGAATATAGATGTACACCACGGTGACGGGGTTGAGGCGGCATTTTATAACACGGATCAAGTTCTGACCGTCTCTCTTCATCAGCATGGCCATACGCTTTTTCCGGGCACCGGTTTTCCCGACAATATGGGCCAAGGGCCGGGGGTATGCAGTCAATTTACCCTTGGCGCCGGGAACCAAACATCCATGGGAATCTAAGAAAACAACTGTCTTGATTTACACCCAAGCGCGGGGTGTGCAACCGTAATAAACTACTGCAAACGCCGTGCAACACAGAAGATGCGGTGAAAGTGGTAATTCAAGAGGGTGAAAAATCATGAAAAATAAGATGGGTTTTTCATTCAGCGTTTCGATGCGTCATTAATGACGAAAAAACGTTGATATCTGTCTGATATTATGATTATAAATTATCATTTCCATGATTTTTCATTCAGTTTTTAGGTTGAATGATGAGAGCTAATGTACACCGCAGTGAATTGAAATGACGCTCAACGCAGAAAAGGGACTTTTTACTAAGTGTCATTCTTAATATCCTAATTTCCTTGAAAAATAATTTTACAAGAGTAAGATTGCCCGGAATATTCGAATTTTTCCTTAAATTTTAGGAAAAGGAGAACAAATATGATACGCAGACAATGAACCCCGTTTCTCACACTCACATAAAGAGATGGGGTTTTGTTGTTTTGATGAAGCTCGCCGCAGCCCCGCTGGTCGGGATCTTCGCTACGCTAAGACAATCTGTGGGGGTGTTCCGGCCAAGGGCGAGTGGTCGGCGGTTCTCGTCAGTCCAAGGCGCGGTGAAAGGCAGGCGTGCAATGTCGTGGATCGGTGTCAGGGAACTCGGTTATTCCGGGGCTGATGTTGTGAGATATCTTGGTGTGACGAACTCTTATATGACGCGAATGATATCAAGAGGGAGGAAACAGGATATAGATTACATCAATCTATAGTTTTGAACGCTCTGCACGATGTCCCCCATTACTATAGGGTCTGCACTTACGTGCCCAGGGAATGCTTTTGAGTGTATCTGGTAGTCTGTTCAGCAAGGCCCGGTATATGCTGTCATTTCTGCATCGGGGGTCGAGGCCCCACTCTACGTTTATGTTTTATTGACATTGTTCCCGTTGTGCGTATAATATGTGTATAAAATAAAAAATTTCAAAGGGTGAACAGATGCCAAAAACAAGATTAAATATTAGTATTGATCAAGATTTAGCTGAATATATAAAAGCATATGCTCAAGAGAACAGAACCACAGCCTCGGAGGTGATTACCCAATTCATTTTAGGGCTAAAAAGATCTAGTCTAGGGGACAGTATGGATCTTATCTATTCTAATCCTGATTTTCATAAGGCTGTATTAGATGCTAAGACCAAACTCCAAGATGGTTCAGCTGAATGGCATAGCTATGATGAGGTCTTTGCGGACTGATGAAGGTAAAATTTGAAAAGGCATTCCTGCAAGCTGTAAAAAAACATGCTGGGATCAAAAAACAAATTGAAGCCAAGGTCAAGCAGATCATTGAACATCCAGTCGAATTGGGGGAACCTTTAAAAGGCAAGTTAAGAGGTTTTTATAGCTGCCCTATCAAAAGAAACTTTATTATCATTTACCTGTATTGCAAGGTGTGCCGAAAAAAGGGTGATGATAAGTTTGTCGCCTGCTCAGACTGTTCAGATATGGATGATGAAACACTGAAATTTTTATTGCTTGGACCCCATGATGAAGCCTATGGGATAAAGTGAAATTGTGCCCAAATTGTGCCCGTCAAGGTCAAATTGTTACAGAATACGTCTCACCAAACCAAAAGATAAAATTAAAAATGCCAACAATTCAAGATGTTTCAGCAATTAACATAGCAGAGTAAGTTCCCAACCCGGCATCGCTCTTTTTACCGGACGTAGCATGTTTTTCAAAACTTCAAATGGTGACACCGGCCTTGCCGATGGTTTGGCGGAATGGATCATAACCAGTATTGAACTCATGCCAAGCCTACATAATTACACCGTCATCTCCGTCGAGCTGGTCATTGAAAAAGGCACCGGAACCGTTCCCAATTGCTATGTCGTTCGGGCCTTCCACAAGGCCCTGTTAGACAGCCCAAACCACTGGGTTGAAGCAGGTATTGGATAAATGTAGCCAACTTAGCTTAATTTACACACTATGAAATCGAGATTTTTGTCCTGAAAATAGTGCTTCAAACGCAAGCAAAATTGAAAATTGACATTGTCGATATCGGAAATATCCTGCAACCTGAGCAATTAGACAGTTATCAAGTCATTGGGGTCGGCGAAAAGGTATATGTAAAAGATTGATATCTGTCTGATATTATGATTATAAATTATCATTTTCATGATTTTTCATGCAGTTTTTAGGTTGAATGATGAGAGCTAATGTACGCCGCAGTGAATTGAAATGACGCGCAACGCAGAAAAGAGAATTTTTACTAAGTGTCATTCTTAATATCCTAATTTCCTTGAAAAATGATTTTACAAGAGTAAGATTGCCCGGAATATTCGAATTTTTCCTTAAATTTTAGGAAAAGGAGAACAAATATGATACGCAGACAATGAACCCCGTTTCTCACACTCACATAAAGAGATGGGGTTTTGTTGTTTTGATGAAGCTCGCCGCAGCCCCGCTGGTCGGGATCTTCGCTACGCTAAGACAATCTGTGGGGGTGTTCCGGCCAAAGGCGAGTGGTCGGCGGTTCTCGCCAGTCGAAGGCGCGGTGAAAGACAGGCATGCAATGTCGTGGATCGGTGTCAGGGAACTCGGTTATTCCGGGGCTGATGTTGCGAGATATCTTGGTATGACGAACTCTTATATGACGCGAATGGTATCAAGGGGGAGAAAACAGGATATAGATGACATCAATATAGATTTGTGAATGCTTTGCACGAATGGCCCATATTACGCATATTACGGCGGGTATATGACTGTAGTTTTTTATGAAACACCTGTAGCAATTATTTACACAAGAACAATGATCATCCATCAGGATCCTGTTTTTTATCTATTTCTTATTTTTCTCAAAGTAGTTTTCACAGCGGGTCTTCACATTTGCTGCATATAACCACAAATTAAGGTTTTTGACAAGACATTAACCAACTGATATAATACTAAATAATATATTATTTCATTATTCAAGATTTAATACGAAAGTTGAGGGTTGATCTTAGGCAGCGGCCTGTTTTTCGTTTTGTATAATTATTTTTGGATCACGATTCTTCGGCGGAACCGGAATGTTTTGATTCTTTAACAAACCAATATGTTCTTTCATTCCCCATTTTGCCTTATAAATGCAATCTTCCACCGAATGGCCTATACCTGAAAATCCTTCAAGATCAGGTGAATAAAAGCCGAAATAATCGGGTTCTTCTGTTGCTTCAATCACTAAAGAATATGGTAAATCAATCATTGTTAAATTCTCCCTATAACTTTTTAATACCGGCAGCCTTTAAAATAGAATGACAAGTTCCAGTTGGGACTTCCTTTGCCCCATGATAATCAACCCGTATCAATTTGTCCCAACCTGGCTTACCATAATATCTTATCGATCCTTTTTCTTTTACAATTTTAAAACCATTTTGTTCAATTAATTTGACGAGCTCACTAAATTTCAATTTTTATCTCCAATTTTATAAAGCATCACCATAATCAAAAGCTGCAAGGTTTTAGGATCAGAGTGAATGCCTTTGTGTACGACCGGCATGGGTGTGAACTAATGGGGTGACCCGCCGTCGCCAAAGCTATGGCATGGCAGTCCCCCACACGTGAATTCTGTTAATAAGTCTTTAGATTTATTAGCACAAGTACTATCTAAAGGCAAGTCGAAGATCCCGAGTTTTTTCGGGCGGCATCGCCGCGAGGCGACGTCCGAAGTGCTGGAGCGAAGCGTAAGGCAAGCCAGAGGAGAAAGCGACCCTGTAGAACGCTAATTCGGCGTGCAAAGCTATGAGCCGCCAAACGGATCAAGACGAACTGTATCATGATTCGTTTTAATAATATCTTCTTTGATCCATACAAGTTAAATACGAAACTTTAAAAGGACTAAGCTGTTACGTCTGTCCATGATGAGCTTTTAGCAATAATGTCCTCTATATTTTTTCATATTTTTATGGATCACTAACGAACCCTGCTGTTAGCGTAATTTGTCCCTCATTTTTCACACCTGACCCATACAACCGCTTAATTTGCCATTTCATTGAACAGACGGATTCATCCATGTGTGAGAACTTACGTGAGAACTTCCGGTACGTCATGATTGACACATTGGAAAAAAAGATACGTGAGAAACTTGAATATACGACAGGCTTTGAAAAAAAGTTGGAG
>CAZKDT010000151.1:0-7157 GCA_964551515.1 uncultured Desulfobacteraceae bacterium
CCAGTTCAGTGAGGTTGCTTCATGGACGTTGATTTTTTCCGTTGCATACCATTCTACCCCGTTGGCAAAGCCAAAACCGCCCTGATAACTGCAAAGAGCGCATAGTGCGGTCCTCATCCGAGCAAAAACTTTAGATTGAGCAGCCAGACGAGGGTTATCATGGGTTTCGGCAAAATGTACTGTTATTCCGTCACTTACAGAGATCTCACTGGCTTTCGGAAGATAGGTTTCAATCTGGCTACGGTCATAGTTTTGAAAAAGCTCGGAATAGGACCAGTTGAAATTGGCTTTGTTCAAGATATCCCGGGTTGCAGAAATTTTTCCTCCCAGCCCTTCCAGAAGAAAAATTGTATCAGGATACTGATTCCTGACAGCGGCAACAATATACTTCCAGGCAGGGACCGGAATCATATATCCCGCATCGCACCGGAATCCGTCCACTCCCCGTCGACACCATGTAATAAAGACATCGGCCATAAATTGCCACAAGTCTTTTTGGGTGTAGTCGAGACTGGTCAGGTCTGCCCAGACCACGCCCCAGGCGCCCGGCATTTCGATCTGGCCGTCCGGATTCCGGACAAGCCATTGAGGATGGGTTTCATGAAGATCGGCGGCCCAGCCCGTATGGTTAATGGCGATGTCAATAAAAACCATGGCATGACGTTCATGGATTGCATCTATGAGATCTATGAACTGCTCAAGAGGAGTTGCCTTAGGGTCAAATTCGGCCAAAGCTGGATCCACGGCGGTAAAGCTGAGCGCTGCATACGGACTTCCAAACCGTCCCATCCGGGCATAGGTAGTGGGAGTGGGATGTATCGGGAGCAACTGGATTATTCGGCAGCCAAGCTCGCCAATAATGAAATCCAGTTCTCCTATCAGATTACGAAAGGTTCCTGACGGCGGGATGACCGTGTATCCGTTTTTATCCAGAGCCCGGATCGAATCTTCATCTGTTCCGGGAAAGAACTTGCCGTTTTTGTTTGGACCGAACTGCCGCACAAATGCATTATAAATGATGTTTGAACAGCAGGTGTGTGCCGGTTCCACGTTAATAGCCACATTAGGACCCTCCGGCCACAACGGCGTGGTCTGGTTTTCACTTAAAAAAAAACACTTGGCCTCAAAATGTCCCACTTCACAAAAAGGAAGGGTAATCATAAAATTTTGCCCATCAACACGGCTCATGGGGATGTCAAACCAGTCCCGACCCAGGGGCGGCTTATCATTATCTACTTTCCTGATAATTTCCTGCCGGGTAGTTTGGGCATGGCCGATGTTGGTACGAAGCCATGCATTTCCTTTTCCAGGACGTGATAGGGAAAGATTAAATGTCCAGATATCGCCTCTAAATATAAGAATGTGGGTTCCCGGCGCGGGATCCTGGATGACCCAATTTGAATTATCCATGGAACGTCACTGTTTGGTTCGAAAATAATAGGATTATGTATCATAAAAATAAATAATATAAAATAATATCCATAGGGTGTCAAAGGAAAAGGAAACCATTGTTGAGAGGAGGTCGGGGCTCCATAATTTATTGAGAGGTTAGCTAAACGACCGGCAACTGATTTAATAAATTGGAAGTCTTTTCTCTGAGTTCATGGGTGGCCGTATGCTTTTAACCAGATACCCGTCTACTTGTAAAAGATGAGGATTAAACAGGTGTGTGTCTTGGGGGGTAAATGAAAATAAGTATCCGCTTTCGGCGTGATTTCTCAGTTCTACCTATGCCTCGTCTTTTTTCAAAACAGGTTGCTCTCCCAGACAGAAGGAACGCCACTTGCAATCGAGCTGATCGCAATCCACAATTCCTTTTTGGAAGCAGTCCGGTTTACCTTCAGCGCGCTGAATACTTCTAATGAGGGTCGTAATATCAAGGAAACTCTTTTTATTAACATCCGGTCCCGGCTTGGAGGATGATACGGTGGTTTTTTTTTTGTCCCTCTTCAGAGTTTCAGTGTTGCTCGAGCACTTATGATTTTTTATGAATGTCATAAATCCATTAATGTTATGTCTCGGAATTTCGATTCACGGCGAAAAACATGGGGTTTTAAAACAAAAAAACGTCTTTTCCAGGTTGTTTTAACTCAGAATGGATTGCTGTTTTTAAAAACGGTTTTACATTATATTGACCGTAACGAGAAAGAACTTTTTGAAATTGAAGACGGTAGTCTATAATTGTATTCTTCGGTATAATCTATTCCACTTCCAACGTTCCATTTTTCTGTAGATACATGAATATCCTGTACCGCTTTCAATAACTTGCAGTTTTTAGCGCAATCTTCCTTAGGCAGATCTTTTCTGGGGCAATTTTTACATGGAGAAGCAATCATATTTTCTCCTTTATCTAAAGAAATCCATAATCTTGATATATTATTATCAGATACAAAATTTGCTTTGTCTATAGAGAGAAGTGCTTATTTTAATAGGCAAAATTCCTGGGGAGCGGGAACTTATCCCGCAATAGCAGGATAAACCTTGATGAAGTCGTAAAAAGTCCGATTCTTTATTCTTTCCAGAGGTCAACGTCGATCAGGCCGAGCTTTGCAGAATAGCGGATTAATTCAATAGTATTGTGAAGGCCAAGCTTGTTCATAATGTTGGCACGATGATTTTCAACGGTCTTGGGGCTGATAAAAAGCTTTTCAGCAATTTTTTTGCTGGGCAATCCCTCTGCCAGAAGGCGCATAACCTCCTGCTCCCGGGGCGTTAACGTATTGTAATCGGCATCCGTAATTTTTGCCTCTTTTAAAGGAGATTTCAAAAGATTTTCAACCACCGTATGGGAAACCGAGCTGTCAAGAAAATAATCGCCTCTTGCAACAGATTCAAGCCCCTGCACAAGCCTTTCCGAAGCAGACTCTTTGACCACATATCCGGTTGCTCCGGCCTGAAATGCCTCGGCAATATAATCAATTTTAGAATGCATGCTGACAATCAAAATGCGTGTTGTGGAAAAAAGAGTTCGTATTTCCCTGGTCAGTTGAATACCGCTTTGATCCGGCAGGGATATGTCCACTATGATCATATCCGGTTTGAGTTTTTTTGTCATTTGAAGCCCTTCTCGTCCATTTCCGGCTTCACCAACCACTTCAAAACGAGAATCGCGCTCTATAATCGCCTTAAGCCCTTCCCTGAAAAGAGGGTGGTCATCAACAATCAATATGCTCTTTTTTTCAGACACCATTTTTCTCCTTATAGGGAACTTCAATAAAAATTTTTGTTCCTTCCCTCGGACGAGATTGAATCTTCATTTTTCCGTTTAAAAGGCCGACTCTTTCCTCCATACTTCGAAGCCCCATCCGTTTCTCTTTGACAGCCGATACCATCCGGTCCTTGATATCAAATCCTTTACCATTGTCCTCAATGCGCAGGATGATGTGCGGAAAAGAAGCGACCATTTTAACGGTTACACTGTCGGCATCCGCGTGCTTTTTAATATTCCAGAGGGCTTCCTGGATAAGGCGATACAGATTGATCTCCGTATTAAAAGGAATTTTTAGATCATCCAGGCCGGCAGCGAAAAAATCAATGTTTATCTGATTTTTCTCGGCAAATTCTTCACAATATTGATAAGCCGTTCGGACCAACCCCAATTGCTCCAGGCCGGAAGGGTGTAAATCATAAGCAAAATTTCTGAGTGCTGATATTGATCTTTTGAGTATTTTTGACAATTCCGAAATTTTTTCCCTTATCCCAATATGTATGGATGGATAATTATCAAAAAGTGTTTCACAGCCGATTCTCACCAGGGAAAGGTCTTGTGCCACATTGTCATGCAGATAACGGGCAATTCGCTGGCGCTCATTTTCTTGTGCCTTCATCAGTTGTTGGGTGAGAGTGTGAACATGTTCTTCCGCCTGTTTCCGCTTGGTGATGTTCACTATATTTCCCATTATGGCAGGTTTTCCCCTATATTCGATGGCAGCTGCAATCATTTCGCACCAAATGGTTCCCCCATTTTTTTTGAGCCTTTGAACCTCATAATGATATGGAACAGATTCACCCTTCAACCTTTTGGACACTCTTTCTGCTATAACCTCCCTGTGATCAGGATGAATCAGCGCCTTATATTCCGTTCCCAGTAATTCTTCTATCGTATACCCATGTATCGTGGCGAATCTATCATTAACAAATACAAACCTTCCATCCTGGTGGATAAAAATACCGGTAAGGGAGCTCGTTGTAAGTGTTTTATATTTTTCCTCACTCCTCCTCAGCTCTTCCTCTACCTGCTTGCATCCGATGGCTTCTTTTTCTAATTTTTTTACCCGTTGTTCCAATTCCTCATAGGTTGGCTTTTTGGGCATTTGAATATACTCCTATAAACCATTATTCCATCATTTCATATATAAGGCAAAAACACAAAGACTTAATAAGTTATCGTCTTTACAATAAGTTAAAAAATTCTTTAGCGCTTGCGTCTTATCATCGGCTTATTTAATTAACGAAGAAAGGGGTGCAACAAGTGACACCCCTTTAAAACAATCATTCGCTGATCTTTCTTTATAATTCCTCTACGATCTCCAAATTTATCAAAAAATTATTGTCATGGAGTGAGCATCGCGATAAATTAGGAACCTTCGTATTTAAAAGAAAGTGAAACTCTGGCACGATAGGATAAGACCTTACCATCATTAATTGTCATATCCAGTTTTGTGATTTCCGCAACTCTTAAATCTCGCAGACTTTTAGTTGCTCTTGCTACTGCATTTTCCGCAGCTTTTTCCCAGGAAGTTTCACTTGTTCCCACCAATTCTATGATTTTATAAACACTGTCACTCATGTCTGCCTCCTTCCATTAAAAATTTTATGTGCATAGTTTTAAACGTTAAGCAAAATTGTTAATCCTAAATGTATTGGAATGATTTAAAAGGTAAACCAATTAAAAGAGTGGTTCTTCAAAATCAAGAAACCACTCTACACAAGCGCAAAAAAATGTAGCCTCCCGCGCCTTTAAAAAAATTTTTATTATTATAAAATTTTACACAAAATATGTCTATAAGATAAAAGGTTCATTTTTATAGGGAAAAATCCCGATCTCTAGGAAATTCTCCCGGGCACTATCACATATGATTTCAATGTGTTATTTTACATTTTATTATCAGTTGGCGGCTCAATATCACCATTTGATACACCAGAACTTATTGAGATGTTACACATTTTTGTAGGCCTTCAACCAATTATTGAGCGCCTTTCTTCATTCTTCGGACATCCATGTTGACTGGATCCATGATCGTGCTGGCCATATATTTTCGGCCTGCTCCTGAAGTAACACCATAGCATTGAAAGTGTTATCAAACGTTGTTTTCTGAAAATCGATCATTTGCTTTGCAATTTTTGATGAATCCATGGTAATAATTTCTCCTGCTAATTTTTTCTATTTTATGACTCGATATGTTCATGTCTGAAAAATAAGCTTTAGGATGTATTTATCAAAAAAATATATTGCGATGCCCATAAACATGCTGTTGACAACCCATTCAAGCAGTGGCTTGATCTGGGATTGGATTTTTCTGATCAGGCCCGGAAAGCCATGACCGGGTTAACCCCGTTTAAATCATTTTTTGAACAGTTTTCTTATTTATCTCCAGAACATGAGAAAAAAAATAGCCATACTAACAAGTTACAAATGACACATCATGGAATCTAAATGCGCGGCATAAGAGAATTGACAACGCTCATGCAGGAACTTCAAGATCAGCTTGCGGTCTGCATGCGGTGTGGCATGTGCCAGGCGGTTTGTCCGCTTTTTGCGGAAACCGGTCTTGAATCGGATGTGGCTCGCGGGAAACTGGCGCTATTAGACGGCCTTACGCAGGAAATGTTTAAGAACCCTAAAGGTGTATACGAACGTCTTAACAAGTGCCTTTTGTGCGGATCATGTGCCAAAAATTGCCCCAGCGGCGTGAACGTTATGGAAATTTTCATAAAAGCTCGCGCCATTCTCTCCGGTTTCATGGGTCTTTCTCCGGTAAAAAAGGTAATATTGAGGGGCGTGCTGTCCCAACCCGAGATCTTTGACAGCATGATAGAGAGAGCTTCTAAATTTCAGAGAATTTTTACGCGACCGGCAAGCGAGCGTGTGGGCACATCCTGCGTCCGGTTGGCTTCACCATTGCTTAGAAACCGTCATTTCAAACCACTTGCCCCGGCGCCGTTTCATCGCATGATTCCATATTTAAATACAGACCGGGGCCGTTCCGGCATCAAAGTAGCCCTTTATGTGGGGTGCCTTATTGATAAAATTTTTCCTGACATCGCCCGGGATGTTATCGATGTTTTAAATCATCACGGCGTGGGAATTTTTATGCCTGAGGGACAGGGTTGCTGCGGAATTCCGGCAATCTCTTCAGGTGACATGAAGACCTTCAACTGTCTTGTGCGTCATAACCTTGAAATATTTGATGCGGAAAAATTTGATTTCCTGGTTACCTCCTGTGCTACCTGCACGTGGACGATTAAGGAAATATGGCCGATGATGGCAGGTAAAGATTCCGGATATGTTAAGAGCAGGGTCGAAAAAATTGCTCAAAAAACCATGGATATCAATCAGTTCCTGGTATCAAAGGTTGGGCTGAAAAATGTCAAATATGATGCTCGTGTCGATCCCGTTATCGTAACCTATCATGACCCTTGCCACCTTAAAAAATCATTAGGGGTGTTTGCCGAACCCAGATCTCTCATAAAAGCCAATCCTGGATACCGGCTTCAAGAAATGCCTGAATCGGACCGTTGTTGCGGAATGGGAGGGAGTTTTAACCTTCAGTATTACGAACTTTCTGCAAATATTGGAAAGTTGAAGATGGATAATATTAAAGCATCCGGATGCCAAGTTGTCGCAACCGGTTGTCCGGCATGTATGATTCAAATTTCTGATATGCTGTCAAAATCCGCCGATAAAGTAATTGTTAAACATCCAATAGAAATTTATAAGGATTTTATAAAAAACTTGTGACAGTTCAACTATTGGTGACAACCGGTTGATAACTGCACAGGGGTATTTCGGCCAGATAATCTCCGGAGAATGCGGTAGTAATGGGGAGCGCATGTGGCTTTGAGCTGTAAAGACGTTTTTTCCCTCTGGTCATAAAACCAGTTTAATGTGCGCTCGTATTCCTCTGCGGTTATTTCCTGGTCCACAATATATTTGC
>CAZKDT010000152.1:0-7101 GCA_964551515.1 uncultured Desulfobacteraceae bacterium
TTAGCGCGTCAGCGCTTGCGTTAATCCACCCCAATAAAAAAATGGGAAACTTCAGAAAAATAGTTGTCAGCGAATTTTTTTGAAGATTCTATCCGCAATGTCAGCTGAAGAAATTTCGGAAGAATCTATAAACATATAGTCCGCGCTAAACAGAGGAATAGACAAATTACTTCGAATCACCTCAATTAAATTCGAGGTGCTCTCAAAAAAAGATTCTTTTTCCTTTTCGGACAGGCCTTTCCGTACTTCTTTATCCTTAAATCTCAATCGATCCATAAGAACAGGCGGCTCAGCATAAAGAAAAAAAGAACCATCAGTTTCAACTGTTGGGAAAAACCTGGTAAACGCCATCATCACCTTCCACAGTCTTAGGCCGATAACATTTCTTGGATCTGCGATTTCGAAAATATACATGCTTTCTAAACAATGATCGGCCAAAATATAGTCATACTTGATAGCAATAGACAATAGAAACCTGCGGCAGATCATGCTATTTGCAAATTGCTTAGAAAAACGCCTTATCCATGAGACGTTTCTTTTTATTTTAACCTGCAGCATTTTTCGGATAAACAGCAAAGAATATAAAAAGACCGTACCGTACAGAATTACTTCACAGCAACGATCGACAAATTGGTAGTATTTTTTAAACTCTTTCGGCTTTTTGTCAAAATAAAACACTCTAAATTTCTGCTCTATTAATCTGTCGAATATCAATGTAGAAACGTCAGTTTTCCCAGAACAAGGCGGACCGATAAACCCATATATTTTTGCTCGCGAAGGCATTCTAAGAATTCAGTAGATAGTAAATCTTGCCAATATTTCTAACTATTTCAATCTGTTATACTTGCCTTGTTTGAGGAATCTTAACACCGAAGGTTGAGTGTTTGATCTTTCATGAGATGGCGCTCTAAAACTTTGGACTCCTTTTGTAATGCCAGTTCTCTGAAAACGTTGCCAAGATATTTTCTCAAATCTCCGAATAATACTTTTTTCCGGTATTTCAGAATCCAAACCATATGATAATTGGCAATCCCATGTTGTATGGCCTAAGCTTCTATAATGATTCATCGAAAACCTCCTTATCTATGAGCAATGAGCGGTTCACATTCTGGAGGCTTTTGTATATTCCCGTAAATGTCAAACTCTGGAAGTCTCCCCGACAAAGCCGGGGATTTACCCATGATTAATTATAAACATTGATCTTTTGGCAGGAACTCTTCCCTTGTCCACAAAAACATCAAACATCCCCAGGCTCTGCACGTCCCTTTCACTTACCTCTTCGAGCAGGTTCTTCAACCAATCTTCAAAATCACCTTCCACATTAGGAATATTGTATTTACTGGCCATTTCGCTTTGACCCATCTCAAAAAACAATCCCTTTTTTGCCTTTTTCACCAACCTTGTAAGCATTTCTTTTGCCTTTATAAAGCCATACACCCGGCACCAATGGTGAAAAACGGAAAGGAAGATAATATAATCAAACTCCGGCAACAAATTTATATTTTTATCATCTATTCTTTGCAAGAAAAACTGGCTGTTTTCTGACTTGATCTTGTTTTTTGCATAATTAGCAGTATGAATAGCATAGATATTTTCATCCACTCCCCAGGCCAGAGCGCCTCTTTCTGCTGATTTGAAGACAAAATATCCAACGTCGCAACCTATATCCAAGACTGAACCATTAAGCTTCATCACCTTTTCCATAGCTTTCCATCGCTGCACTGTTCCTTTACTCCTTCTGCTGTTATGAAGTCCTATCCAAGGTAATGGTTGGTAATTGCTGGATTTATTTACTCGGCTTAAAGTCTTTCCTAGGAACCTAGCAAAATAGAAATTTATTGAGAGTGACACCGAATGGATGAAAAGCATCAATTTCTTTTTCATATATATCTCTTTTTTCAGCGTTGTAATGTGCGACGTACTTTCCACAACTCTTCTTGCGTTGTCAAGATAGAGCGGTATGATTATAAACTCTCATCAATGGAAATTTTATAAAACCTCTCCAGCCCGCTTCTCCCATGTGTGACGGGCTAAAAACTTCTCCTTTGCCGAAATCGCCAGCATTTCTCTCAGTTCTGAGTCCTTTTGTAAGATACGCAACGCACGCACCCAAGCTTCAATGTCTTCGGGAGGAATGAGAAGGGCGTCCTCGCTGTGAGTCAGAATTTCCCGTAAAACCGGCAAATCCGAGCACACGATGGCTTTTCCCGAAGCCATATACTCGAAGAGCTTCAGAGGTGACATCCAGGGAGCATTGTCCTTTTTTCCCCCTACGCTCATTACCTTTTTTTGATAGGGGGCCAGTAAGACATCGAACTTGTCAAAGTAACAGGGAATATCGGAAGGGCGTACGAATCCGTGGAAATAGAGATTAGGGACGGTTCCGGTTTGCTGCCATCGGGCGATATCTTCATCCATACCTCCGACAACATGAAAATCCATCTGAGGAAGTCGATGAGCAAGCAGACAAATGATTTCAATTCCTCTGCCCTGATAAAGATGGCCAACATAACCGACCTGAAAATTTTCCTCATGTCCCATGAAACCTTTGTAAAAATGGGACTTATCCCTCTTCATTGGCATGTCCGCACCGTCATGAACGGTTCGTATTTTTTCCGAAGGAAGCCACGGGAAAATCCTTATGTATTCCTGACGGAGCGATTCCGATATAACCACCAAACGGAGGAAATTCCTACGCCTGCATAGCCACTTTTCAACCTTCCGCTTAAGGGAACCGTTGGGAGGGGTATGAACTTCATAGATCAGAGGAATTCCAAGATGTGCCACACCGGCCAGACTGTAAGGATACCGTCCGTAAAAGATATCAGGAAGAGGTCTTGTCTTCAATTCCTTAACGATGTCATAAGTGTATATCAATGCTCCCACAAATCCCTTTAAGAAAGTCCTTTTGAAACCGATGATATTGAAAGAGTTTTCGACACCGTAGTACCTAAATATTTCATCATAGGTCATCGAAATGCCCTTTTGTGCATACAGGGTCACCTCGTTTCCATTCTTGGCAAAAGCCTGACATATTTTGATAACATGTATACTATTAGCAGTCCGAGAAGGAATCTGAGAATTAGATAAGTAATATATTTTCATAGTGTCTCAATTCTACGAAATCTTTGCCTAAAAAAAGAAAGTAAAAAAAGAAAAGATAAGAACTTGCTTTCAAGGGTGAAAAATAGAGAAAATTAAGGTTGTGTGCCACATTATGCTGAATTCCAATATATAGTATGACCACATCCCTCCGCAACAACCGAAAATCGTCAGCCTGCCAGTAAAATTTTTATGACTGAAATCGATAATTATGTCAAGAGGGGATTTTTGGCAAACATGCTGAAATACACAGAATTTGGAAACAGAGAACCGGTCTTCCCTATACTTCGGACTTCGCTCTCCGGGCTTCGACCCAACAAGTCGCCCCGACAAGCCTGGAGGCCCATGTCATCGGCTGCTCCGCCTTCGCTGCCGGCTACGGCCCAAATTCGTAAAAATAGGCTTCCGTCTTTGTTCTTAAAACTACCCCGGACAAGTCAACCGGGTAGTTGTCGATTAAAAGAAAAATTCAAGTTGGTGTCTCATGGATACAAGGTGACTATTGAAAAAGACAGCGAAACGGACAAGGCTAAAAATGTTACGTGGTGACGTAAAAAAACCGAAAATACAAATGGCATTTACTGCCCTAGAACCAATCGGAAAGATCTCAATGAGCGACAGATATGGGATATATATACAATGTTGACGGATATTGAACATGCATTTCGATGTATGAAATCCGAGTTGGGCCTAAGGCCAATCTATCATCAGAAAGAAGCTCGATGCGATGCTCATATTTTCATAACGGTCATTGCTTATCATCTTTTGCAAACGATTCGTTTTAAGCTTCGACAAAGGGGAGTACGATTTTGTTGGGCAACAATTCGCAAACAGTTATCAACACAGGTGAGGATAACAACTACGATGAAACGAAAAGATAACAAAGTTGTCCATATCCGGAAATCATCCAAAGCGGAGCCGTCACACCAAGTCATCTATGATGCATTGAATTTATCCTATTAACCGGGGAAAATAGTGAAAACAATATTATAGTTTATTCGAATCTGTAGTGTCAAAATTGCGTTTGTCAAAGGACTATACTGTTGATATCATACAACTTATTTTTTATGAGCACGAACTTTGGTTAGGATCAATCATGGCATATAATACCTTTAAATAAAACACTCTTTTCCGTTAACCCGGATTTTCCACCCCATAAAGCGGCTCATAAACAAGGCGGGTTGGCTCGAATACGCAGGCGTGCAAATCAAGACTGTTGTTTGCTAAGATTGCCATGGCTATTTGGTTTCAGGTTTCAGGTGTCAGGTTTCAGGTGTCAGGGAAAATCCAGCCTGAAGGAACGATTCATCAGTTAGGCCATACACTGCCGTTTCCTCAGCTAATTGCCAGCGGCGTTCTCGCTCTGGGACTTTCCGCTCCAATGTTTTCTCTAATCCATTCAACATACGAATGCATTCTTTGTAACGATCCCAAATTTCTAATTTTTATAAATCTCAAGATTCTCCACGTCCATATAATTGCTATGGGTCACCTCGTTTTCCCCTTAATCCTGACACCTGAAACCTGAAACTTAATACTTAAAACTTGCAACCTGACATCGGAGCCACGGTTTGTCAATAGGCAAGGATCAGTGTTTACCAACGGTCTTGATTTACACCCAATACCTAGTGTTTTACTTCGAGGACTGAATAACCATTATTTTTTCCTGTGAGTGGGACTGAGAGAAGCGGAGTTGATTTGCTCTGAATCACTAACTAATGCAGGTTGCGGGGCATAGTGTTGCTGTTTTCCGATCAAACGATTGATCAGATAAAACCGGGGTTTGAAAGAAAAATCTATTTCGTTTTGTACTTTACACCCCTCGCACAATGTTCCTTCAACCTGCCCGGCGAGAAACCGTCGACGAAATTTTAGATACTTATCATTCTGCCAAACAGACTGAAGACCTTTTTCATTTATACTACCCATAACAGTGGTGCGGAACCAGTCGACACAGCACAGTACGCAGTCACCATTCCAGAGAATATAGGCTTGTTTCATTAACCGGTCACAATCTGAAAGGGGTCGCATGGAATGAATGTTCAAAGCCTTATCTTCTACTTTTTTATTAGACCGGTTCTCCAGGGCATGGATATTGACGGCAATGCCCCGTGAGTTCCAATATTCACGAATTTCAGGCAATTCCCGATCAATGGTTTTTGTATGAACCATGGTAATCTTTAGCCTGGGCCTTATTGCTTTAAGGCGACGCTGCAATTCAATAAATCGATTAACGTTAGTGAGGTTTTTTTTCCAGCTTAGCTTACCCATACTGGCCTCGTAGGTTTTTCTGTGTATTCCGTGGAAACTCACATGCAACCGGTCAAGACCGCTTTCGATGAGACGTTCACCCATTGATTCAGTTAAAAATGCAGCATTTGTGTTAATCTTGGTATGGGTTATTATATGTTTACGGTCTGTTATATAACGAATCAGGTCTGGAAGACGGTCATCTGCAAGGGGTTCGTTCATCAGATAGGGACTGATGCGCCGCACCGGGTGTTTCACTGCCTCATCAATAATCCGATGGAACATTTCTTCGTCCATTCGACCCATGGAGATTTTTCCACGGGTACTATGGTTGGGACAGAACTGACAATCTGCATTACACCCTGACTGAGTCTGAATTTGAATAATTCTGGGAAAATCCGGCACCGGATGCTGCCGGCGAAGATACCGGCGAAAAAATACTTGAGTGTTACCGGTACAATCCTGGGGAAGAAAATATGGATTAGGCATTCTATATTTCCTTATAATTGTAAGTTTTCAATAAATTATGGATTCGGCTCAATATCACCTTTTAATACACCAGAACTGGGGTGGTGAAAATCGCCGTGTATACAGATGGAATTTTAATCCCATTTTTGTTTCATATCTTCCATATCATACGGTTTCAGGTTTCAGGTGTCAGGAATGATGAACACAGGGTACTAAGTCTCACTTTATTTGGGCTTAAACCAACGATTATTTGAGCCATTTTTAAAAGAATATTTAATTGTCATACAGACATTTTTAAATGGTTATTTTATCTTTTAATCTTAACCTGTTATCCGCAGTGCATGCGGGATGCAATTCAAAATAAAGACAAAGAATTTGTTGGCAGCTAATGTTGAATTAACAGTGCCATTTATTCTAAACCATAGTCCCTGACACCTGACACCTGAAACCAAGCATACGGGAAGGAATAAATATGGGATGATTTTTAAAGCCGTATTATAGGCAATTTTCACCACCCAACACCAGAACTTATTGAGATGTTACTTATAATTTGGTTAACATGTTGTAATTACGTTTTTAATCCATCTGGCCACATCTTCGGCTGCCCGAAGCGGTTGACAAGCGCCGGTAACCAAAGGCTCTCCGAAAGGATATGCACGACCGGATGAATAAAGAGCATTATGCAGTATATTCATATCACGCCCGGGGATCAGCCCTCCCAGGCGCATAAACCATGCACAAGCAGCATCGACCAAACGGACACCGAAACTTCTTTTATTTATTTTTGAAAAATGGGCATGGGCATGCCGAGTATAAAATTTTTTAAATTGTGCCATCAAATCGGAATTAGGAATTTCAGGGACAGGATAGCGGCCAACTCCGATGACTACATCCGGCCAGGGCGGTCCAATAGGGGATGAATTTTTACGATCCAGTCCGAATAACGGAAACAGATAAGAGATCATGAAATAACGGCGAATTTTTGCCCGGCGGATGAAGCGAAGGTTTTTGATTTCATAGTCCCAGCCCAATGCCTCAGCAAGGCCTACAATTTGAGCGGTATTCCCGGGATGGCCATTGGCAATGGCCCAAACCTTGGGTTTTTCAGAGAATGTGTTGGAAAATAATGAAAGCAAATATATACCCTTTTCAATTCAAATATTATCTTTTTAAAACAAAAAGGTTACTATAGTTGTTCCTTCATGTCAAAGCCGGACTAAGACAAATAGCAACTCTCATTATGGCGCCAAGTTCATTTTCAGATACCGTGTGAGTGGCATT
>CAZKDT010000153.1:0-7083 GCA_964551515.1 uncultured Desulfobacteraceae bacterium
GCCCCTCCCATCTCCCGGTTCTCGAATTCATAGACAGCCTGCCGACTTCCCTTGGGAAGGAAGAAACCACTTCTTTACTGGAACGTTTTGAAACCGAAGCTGCAAAGAATTCGGAACCCAACGACGGGGCCGAATATTTGATCCGATATTTGCGTTCAAAAGCACTCGGTATGGGAATAATTACCCGTAACCGTCTGTCAAGCATCAAACGGGCGTTGCAAAATTTTAAAAATATCACTATTTCCTGTTTTGATATAATTATTTCCAGGAACACGCCCGTCAAACCTAAACCCAGTGGCGATGGAATACGGCTGGCAGCACAAAAATTAAACCTTGACGTTAAAGAGATTCTTATGGTGGGAGATTATATTTTTGATATACAGGCAGGAAAAAGCGCAGGATGTCTTACCGCTTTTCTGGATTATGGAACAGCATCCAGAGACGTTAAAATTGACAGTGACTTTACCATATTCCATCTGGAGGGGATCAAGAAAATTGCCGACCTGGGCCTCCCGCTTGGAGAGAGTAAACCAGCTACCCCTTTAAAATAAATTCTCCTATTCTACCCACCCGGAGCAATCTGGGGCGGGCGTCAGCACTCAAGGCCTTTGAGTTTTCTTATTTCTTCCCGCGCTTCCTCTCTGCTGTTTGTAGAAATCAACAAATCTTGACCCACGACATAGTATTTTTCCCTGAGTTCCAGAATCCTCAGTCCGCCGGAGGTATCGATATCTACACCACTTGCTAATGTTACTATTGTCATTATTCCAACACTTGGATTGAAGGACGTACCGCTCCTCCTAATATTTACACGCCAGTTCATACCCCGCTCGCACAGCAGTAAACGTATCCTGTACATTGTGGGCGTCGCCGATGATTTCTATATTTGCAATTGCCTTTTTAATTGCATCATCCGGTTCCAGCGCGGAAAGCATTCCGGACGCCAGAATAACGCTCTGGAAAGGTTCCAGAGATCGTATTTCGCCATCCTTTTCCACCTCAACGCAGTCCGCTTTGAACTCCTTGACCGCTGTTTGGGGCATCAGGGTCACCTTTTCCAATTGATCAATTCTCATCAGGGCCAATTTCTTCGTAATTCCCTCCATGGCACCGCCTATTTGATCAATAATCTCTACAGCCACCACATCATACCCCTCTTTTCCCAATTTTTCAGTAATTTCAAGCCCGACCTGGCCCACCCCAATGACCAGGATCCTCGGCCCTTTTATCTTCTTTTCTTCCCGGAAATACTCTATACATGTCATGACATTCTGATTGTCAAGACCTTTGATCTTGGGAATATTTTGAACTGCTCCGACAGCCCATACTAAAAGATCGGGCTGAATTTCTTTTATTAGGGCTGCATCAACAGCCCGGTTCATAAATATAGAAATCTCGCTGGATCTCACAGAGCGTTTAATAGAGTCCAACCCATCTTTCATTTTTTCTTTTCCCGGCGCCTGCCATGCTAGGGCAAATTGCCCGCCCAAATGACCTGTTTTTTCGGCTAAGGTAATCTTATGACCCCGCCTGCTCATGTAAAGGGCGGCACTCATTCCGGCAGGACCTCCTCCCGCAATAAGGACCTCCATTGGATTGGATGTGGGGCCAAGCTCCGGCAGACCGATCTCCGGGTTTAGATTGCAGCCCAAAGGCTCTCCGCTTTTCATTCGATGAAGGCATCCCTGAAGGCAATAGCCACAATATATGATCTCCTCATCCCTATCCTTTTGCCATTTCTCTATTAAATTCGGATCTGCGATAAGTGGCCTTCCAAGGGCCACAAGGTCGGCAAGGCCCTGATCCAGAGATTTGATTAATTTTTCTTTTCTGCCCATTCTGCCGGCCACAATCAAAGGGAGTGCGGTATGCTCACGCACCCAGGCCAGGGCATCTATCTGAGGCTTATCCGGAAGGCTGGTATGATGAAAATACCATGGGGGACTGAAGCAGGCATTTCCCATTCCCACGTGTAGGGCGTTAATTCCGATTTCTTCCGCCAATTTCAGCAGTGGCAGAAGATCTTCCTGGCTGATGCCGAACTCCGGCGACATCTCATTACCGGAAATCCGGAGAATACAGGGAATTTCAGGGGCGCCTTGTTTTACTGCTGAAAGTGCCTCCCTTGCAAAAAGCAACCGGTCCCGGCCATAGCGATCTTCTCTCTTGTTAAGCTTTCCGTTTAAAAATTGTGAGATTAGAAAACCGTGTCCTCCCTGAATTTCTATAAGGTCGAATCCGGCTTGATTTGCCTTTTGGGCAGCGGATTTATAACCCTCAAGGATCGTCTCAATCTCTTGCTCGGAGAGCGCTTCTGAAACGTTGCCCTGTCTGGCAACACATTTCATAACCGAAGGCGCCTTGGGTGGGCCGCCAATTATCTTTGGATTGGATGCCGCACCGCCATGATTCAGATGAAGACAGGCCAATCGAGCTTCCTTATGTATAACATCAGCAATCTTCCGAAGTTCTCCAACGCTGTCGGGAAGATGAATACAAGGCTGCTTGGGATGTTCTCTGCCGTCAGCAGTAACCGATACGGGCTCAGTAATAACCACTCCCGGACCGTTTTTCGCAATCTGTTGGTAGAAAGTCACCTGGTGATCAGTCACCGTGCCGTCAGGTTTGCCACGCCCTATCTTGACCGGGGGAAAAACAAATTTATTTACAAGCTCCAGATTACCTAACTTAAACACATCGAACATTCTTTTCATGATGAGTCTCCTTTTCCACTAATCTGATGCTTTTTTGATAGCATAGAAATTTCTTTTTTTGGACACAGACCCGCCTGCCATCGCAAGGCACGAGCGGGCAGGTGAACACAAATTATCAAGATTCTTAAACTGCAAAATAACAATATTATCTGTGTATATCTGTGAAAATCTGCCTGCCCCGTAGGTCCGGAAGATCGTACTGGGGCGTCCTATTTAAATTACCTTAATTTCTGTAGCGCCTGTTCCGCAGCGATCGTAATCGGTTCAAGGCTCGGTTCAGAGGAACAGTCAGGATTTCCCGCACACATCAATGTGGTTAATTCCGGAATGGTCTTTTCACCCAAGATCAGAGCATTGATCGTATCAATCTCCTTAACCGGCGCGTCACTATCACTGATAATCTGTCCACCGATCAGCGTTTGAGTCTTTTTGTCAAAAACAAGCTTCAGCGTCCAGGGTTTAGTGCCGGGTATCATACCGTGTTTGCTTCTGGAATTTACGACAACGCTCACCGTTTCAAACCCCGCCTTTTGTGCCTGCTTATCGGTCAATCCCGTGGCAGCGATATACTTGTCAAAGATTCTGACCGCGGAATTATTTAATATTCCAGGAAATTCAATGTCATATCCCGCCAATCTTTTGGCCGCAAGACGTCCCTGAATAACTGAAGGGCCCCGCAGTAGTGAAGCTGCCGGTTTTTTGGTCACAAAATGAATTTTTTCAACGCAATCTCCACCTGCAAGGATATCTGGATTTGATGTTTCCAGATATTTATTTACCTTAATACCAAAGGTCCCCAATTCGAGATTCATATCCTTTGCCAGTTCCAAATTCGGCCGTGCGCCCACCGAAACCATGACCATATCCGCATCGAGTTTTTCGCCGGTCTCAAGTTCAACCCCTGAAACGCTCCCGTTTTGTCCCAGAATCCTTGCCGCCCTGGACTCCATCTTCATATGGATTCCTTCTTCTACCATGCAGTCCTGTACCGTAATGGCCATGTCGGCATCGAGCATAAGGGCCAGAGGAGGTCCTAACGTCTTATACTTAACAATGGTTATATTGTAATAATCCGGCTTGTTTTCTGAAAGCAATGCCGCCAGTTCAAGATTAATAAATCCTGTTCCGATGAAAACAAGGTTTTTGGCCTTGTTCTCTTCCAGAAACCCTTTTATTTTTTCTGCATCCGGTACGCTGCGTAACGTGAATACTCCTTCAAGGTCAACGCCTTCAAATTCAGGTATCACCGGGTTTGCTCCGGTTCCCAGAATGATCTTGTCATAATCAATAGAAGTGCCGTCCGATAATTTAACCATCTTTTTTTCAGTGTCCACGTGGGTGACTTCTGCAATGATGTTCGTAATACCTGCATTTTCAAACATGGCATCCGGATTTGTGATAGAATCAACAGTGGCCAGACCGGCCACAACATGCGGCAAAGATCACCTGACAATAAATCGTTCTTCTTTCCGAATAATAGTTACCTCCACATCCGGCATGAGTTTCTTGGACAGCATTGCGGCAGGACCGCCCACACCCCCACAACCGATAACGATCAGTTTTTCACCCTTTTTCATGAGTCCTCTCCTTTATTAATTTTTTGTATTATTCAAATTGTATTATTCAAATCAGGATAAAATGCCATAGCGTACCACTATCCTGACCTTTATTCACTCCCCACTGAGGTGTGTAATTCACTGATGTTGGTTAACAGCGGTCATTTATTACTTTCCATCGGAATTCGAAGGTCTGGTTTCAGGTGTCGGGTGTCAAAAGGACGAACGTAAGAGCTAACACCTGAACACTGACACCTGACACCTGGATTGCTTGAGCTAACTCACCAACAATCTTAATTTACACCCCCCTATGAGCGATGTAAATATCCTGATTCTCATATCAAAAGCCCATGGCAAAAAGCACACCCCCAACCAAAAGTCCGAAGACAAGATTGAAAACCTTGATCAGCACGGAATCTTTAAGACTGTATGAAAGTAGGGGCAGCATACCGTGCCCGTCTTGTACAAATGATGTTGTGAAAAGCACGGAAAACGGTACCAACCCCTGTACGTACATCATCACAAATATGAGATGAGGTCCGGATTCCGGAATGATGCCGATTAGCGCCCCGATCACCAATACCCAGAGCATATGGTTATGGATAACGGTATTTAGGTTCCAGAAGGCCATGCCCCAATGAACAAAAACAAGGGCGCCAAATGTCCACATGAAGATACGAGAAAGGTGCTTTTTTATGATGTGGCCCCAGATATGGTGTTCAAGATAGTGTTCAGGGCAAATCATAATTATGAACAATGTGCACAGGGAAAGAGATATAAAGGTAATGCGTTTCCAGTCCCATGTGGGTGAGCCGAGACTTCCTGTTGCGAACAAGATCAAAAATGAGGTTATAAGCACAAGCAGCAGGAATCTGTTAAAGGAAAGTAATTGAAAGTTTTCGATAAAATTGGTGGGCTTAAAGATGTCGTGAATCTTTTCCCGAACAGCCTTACCGGGCAGGCATTCTTCACAATACACATCAATGCATGATTCGCAAGTGCTAATCCCAAAAATAAGGATAATCTTGTCACTTAACCAGGCAAAAGCTATTCCCAACACAAATAGCAGCCCGAAAAGAGCCAGAGCCGTACCCGGAAATTGTGCAAGCATCACAAATGCCTCGTCCCCGGATGTGGCGATCATTCCACCTACTATGGCGCCGAAAGAGATCATGCCGTGGACATAAAGACTGACGTTCATAAACGCGCCCAGACAGCCGGGTGTGGAACCCAGAAAAGACGCCAGCGTATATTGTCTCCAGCGGCCTCCTTTGATAATGTTTGACATGCGTCTCATACTGGCCATATCAATAAAATCGACCAGAAGCATCATCACAAACACAAAAAAGCTGATCATTAAAGCGTGTTTAAAAATAGGAATAAGTTCCATGGGGTTTGCGTATCACCCTTGACTGTTTTATTTTTACATTGAAAACTTGATCCGTTGGGCCTCCGGCTCGATGAGCCTATGCCTCGGAAAGCCAAGTCAGAGTTCTCTGGCTCTGCCCGTATAAATCAACCTCCGTAAATAGTTAAATGCCGGCAAAATAGATCCCCTCTGGGGATAACCAAAGCCTGGTCCTTTGGTCCAGGATTTTTATTCTCGGGTCATGGCTGTTTTGCACTTGGGACATTTTTGTTCATAACAGGGATTTCCAGGTTGATGGGGGGCTTTTTCACCGCAGTTGGGGCAGACGCAGAATCCACCCGGACCTGTCCCAAAACCACCTCCCCGGCCGCGACCCGCACTGCTTTGACCACGGCCCGAACCGCCTTGGCCGCGACCAGAACCTCGCCCCTGTCCTCTTCCTGTTCCAGATCCCTGGCCTTTCGGGCCTGTTCTATCTCCTCCTGGCATTTTATTTGCTTCCTTTCGTCTTATAGTTTTTTTTCAATCACTCACAAAAATATACTAAATTATCATTAAATATTTTTCTATTCAACCATTTTTCTTCTCAACTATTTAACCATATCCGGAGCAAGGTATTTTCGTATAAAACTTATCTTACTTGTTTTTTCTTGCCTGCTTAATCATATAATCATTAACCGCATCCTGAAGGGCCTCAACAGATAAAAAGGCACAATGTTTATCGTCTTCAGGAAAACTTCCTAATTTATTTAGAATAGATTCTCCGGTAATATCCAAAATCTCATCGGGGTTCTTTCCAAGGGCCAGTTCAGCCGCAAAAGACCCACACACTGCACTGGATCCGCAACCATCGGTTTGAAATAATGCTTTTTTGACTTTCCCATTTTGAAATTTCAAAAAAATCTGAATGGTATCGCCACATGTACCTGTAACGCGCCCATATCCATCGGGATTCTCCATGGTACCCATGTACAAAGGTTTGAGCCACCTTTGAAACGCGACATCCCCATAGTCTGATCTTGTCTGCTCAAAAATTTTGTTTTGTAAATCTTTAACAAAATTATCAAAATCCTTACTCATTAGTGTTTCCTCATTTTTTTACAGATCTTTGATCCTGGCTTGAAGGGTTTGCATATAACGAAGCAAATCTTTTGCCTGCTCCACCTCCCAGAGCTATACCTTCGTTGTCAAATGCCTCAAAGCTCATGTCATCTGTGTTCACAATGACAAAATAAGCACACCGGCCAAAGCAAGGATCAATTGGTGAATCTAAATTTTTCCCACTTGAACTTACCGAAACTTTCATATTTTAATCCTCTCTTCAGGATAAATTCTTTTCTCGATTTTTACGTGACGCGGCTTTACCGCGATGCTTTGCACCTACTTTTCCCAAACCATCTCTTCATGAAGGAAGTCATACGCCTGCCCGTAAAATTCCTAATTA
>CAZKDT010000154.1:0-7058 GCA_964551515.1 uncultured Desulfobacteraceae bacterium
TGAGTCTGACGCAGATATTGGCGAAAAAGACAGTTTTCGTTCAGGCACTAACTATGGCATAAATCATGTACAAACATGATGTGATTTCAATAAACAGGTACTAAACTGGGTGTAAATTAAGACCGTTGGTAAACGCTTATCCTTGCATATTGGCAAGCCGTGGCTCCGAAACCAAATAGCCATGGCAATCTTAGCAAACAACAGTCTTGATTTACACCCCCAGATCCCAACCAGCAATATTTACGGAAAAAATAAAAAAGACGGGTTTACATTTCATGATTTAAGACATATTTTCAAAACTAATTTGTGTAAAACAAGCGTGCTGGAATCAGTTATAGCGAAGATTACAGGTCATTCAATCTGGTGTATTAAATGGTGATATTGAGCCGAATCCATGCAGAAGTTGGACTTTTTACGAGACCATCAATATTGATTAAATTACTTAATTTTGTTGTGGTGCCGAAGGGGAGACTCGAACTCCCACGAGAATACACTCACTAGACCCTGAACCTAGCGCGTCTACCAATTCCGCCACTTCGGCATATAAAACAATTAGTATAAAAAAGATTGATTTAAAATGCAAGTTATTTTATATAGATTTTTTATTAATTTTGTCAAGACCGTTATGGTTGAATTTGTAAAAATTTGAATTCAACTATCATAATTGGTTGGGAAAGGTTAGAATGGAGATAATTGAACATATTAATAATGTTGAAAGACTGTATGATAACGCCGTGATTACCATAGGCAATTTCGATGGTGTTCACATCGGACATCAAGCCCTTTTTCATTCAGTGATAGAAAAAGCCGACGCGATTAACGGTACATCAATCGTCATGACCTTTGAACCCCACCCTGTAAGGGTATTAAAGCAAAACGGCCATCCGCCATTGATAACTCTGTATGAACAGAAAGTTGAGCTTGTTGAAAGCTCAGGAATAGATGTTCTTATTTGTATTCCATTTACCATGGAATTTGCGGCCATATCGGCAAAAGAGTTTGTGGAGGATATACTGTTAACACGTATCGGTATGAAAGCCATTGTGGTAGGGCAAGATTATACTTTTGGCAAAAATCGCAAAGGGAATCTCGAGCTTTTACAAACCTATGCTAAAACTCTTGGATTTGAAGTCATCGTGGCCGATTGGATACGGGCGTTAAATAAAAGCGCTGATAGAATCAGCAGCACCCGGACGCGTGAACTTGTGATGGCGGGCAAGGTATCTGAAGCCCAAAAACTGTTGGGGCGTCACTACCAGATCAGGGGTGTTGTTACATCCGGACGTAACAGGGGGGGGAGGCTTTTAGGGTTCCCAACCGCAAATATTATTCTTCATGATGAACTGTGTCCAAAAACCGGGGTTTATGCCGTCACCGTGGAATTGGGAAGTCAGAAACATAAAGGAGTCGCCAATATTGGTTATAGCCCCACTTTCGGCGACCATATATTTTCCGTGGAAGTTCATATATTCGACTTTAATAAAAATATATATGACCGTAAAATCCGTGTTAACTTCATACAACACATCAGGGATGAAAAAAAATTTTCAAATATTTCCGAACTTTCTGATCAGATCAAAAAAGATATTATAAAGGCGCGCAAAATCCTGTCTTGATAATTCTCAAGCTTTCTTGTCTTAACCGGCTCTTTAATATATCTTATGAAAAAGAACATAACTATTTATCTGATTGCCGGGATAACAATGTCCACACTGGCGCTTTATCTGGCATTCAGAAACGTGCCGGTTTCTGATCTTTTAAGTTATCTTGTTTCAATCAATTACGTTTGGATATTTCCGGCTATTTTGCTTGGTTTAACAAGTTTTGTTTTAAGAGTTTTTCGATGGCAGATCATACTGGGATCGTCGGTCAAAGTAGGTTTCTGGCAGGCATTTCATCCTTTAATGATTGGTTTTATGATAAACTGTATCCTTCCGGGCAGGGTCGGAGAGGTTGCAAGACCGGCTGTTCTCCATAAAAAAGAAAATATACCCTTTTCAACAGGGCTTGCAACGGTTGCCGTCGAACGGGTATTCGATGTTAGCATGTTGCTTATACTTTTTGCAATACTGGTTGCAACTGTAAATATAGATCCAAACCTTGATATTGTTTTTGGCAAGTATCATCTCAACAGAGAAACTCTTGTTTCAGCAGGTGAGGGGACTTTCAAGCTGCTTTTACTCCTTATTGTCGCGATAATCATGGTTAGTTTCGGCAAAACAAGAAAATTGATAAACCGTGTAATCATATCAATTCCTCATCTGTTCTTTTTTTCCGGATCCGAATTTAAAAAAAAAATACAAAAAAAGTTTTGTGAGCCTTTTATGAGCTTTGTCGAAAATTTTACCTCCGGTTTTACCCTTGTTAAATATCCGTCTAAGATATGCATTTGTATTGGCCTGTCTATTTTTATTTGGGGTATTGCAGCTTTTTCATATTATATAATGGCTCAAGGGTGTCCGGGCATCGAACTGTCGTTCACTCAAATCACTGCTCACATGATCATCATCTGTTTTTTTATAGCGCTTCCCTCTATACCCGGCTTCTGGGGAATTTGGGAGGCAGGCGGTGTCTTTGCCCTGGTCCTTTTCGGGGTTTCTTCAAAAAATGCTGCGGGCTATACACTGGCAAATCATGCAGTTCAGATGTTTCCCGTTATGATCGTTGGTTTTGTTTCAGCCATGTTTACAAGTATAAATATATTGCAGGTCTCATATGAAAAAAGGGAAAAGTAACATCTCAATAAATTATGGATTCGGGTCAATATGATTATTTAATACACCAGAACTTATTGAGAAGTTACAGGGAAAAGAGGTCATGATATGGAAACACTAAAAATATTGACGTATCCGGACAAATTTTTGAGTGAGCCGACGATACCGGTTGAAAATATCGACGAAAGGATCCAGAATTTGGTTAAAGATATGGCGTCCATTATGTATCAGGCGCCGGGCATTGGCCTGGCTGCAATACAAGTAGGAATTAACAGAAGTCTTCTCGTTTATGATGTTTCACCCAGGGACGAAAAACGATCTCTTCAGGTCCTGATTAATCCCAGAATCATAGAAAGTGAAGGGACTACTATTTCTGAGGGCGAGGGATGCCTGAGTGTCCCTGATTTCAGAGCTAATGTTAAACGTGCGGCTTCTGTTGTTGTTGAAGGTTTTGACAATAAAGAAAAACCTCTGCGTATAGAAGCGGAAGGATTATTAGCTGTTGTGTTGCAGCATGAGATTGACCATTTAAACGGCATCTTGTTTATAGATCGAATAAGTTCCCTAAAAAGAGCGATGTATAAAAAACGCGTAAAAAAAAAATTGAAAAACAAATGAAGAAAAAGGCTAAGATAATCTTCATGGGTACCCCGGAATTTGCAGTGCCCGCATTAAAAGCTCTTCATAAAAGTAACCAAAACCTGGCTTTGGTAGTAACCCGACCTGACCGGCCAAAAGGACGAGGGCGTAAAGTTGTTCCTCCCCCTGTAAAGGAAGTTGCCAAAAACCTGGGATGTGAAGTCGATCAGCCGGTGTCTATTCGAACTGCCGAGTTTGCAAACCGGATAGCAAAACACAAACCCGATATCATTGTTGTTGTTGCATTTGGTCGCATTATTCCAAAAAACATCCTTGCAATACCCAAAATAGCCACTATAAATATTCATGCATCGATCTTGCCCAAATATCGTGGACCGGCGCCTATCCAGTGGGCGATTATAAATGGAGAACTGGAAACGGGTGTCACGACGATGCTAATGGATGAAGGTTTGGATACCGGTGACATTCTCCTGTGTTCCAAAATTAAAATTTTTTCTGATGACACTTCAGACACCCTTCATGACCGTCTGGCAGATCTCTCGGCAAATCTTTTGATACAAACCATAGAATCTATTGAAGCCGGTGACATAACTCCTGTTTCACAGGACCATACCCAAGCCACCTATGCACCACTTCTCAAAAAAAAAGACGGTCGTATAAATTGGGAAATGCCGGTCGAAAGTTTAGAGGCATTCATACGCGGAATGACGCCATGGCCCGGCGCATTTACATTTCATGGGAACAAACGTCTTAAGATTTTCAAGGCAATACCCATTATAATCGATACTGTTGAACCTCCGGGAACCGTAATCAAAAGATTCCCTGACGAACTGTGTATTTCAACCGGAAAAGGAATCCTGTCTGTAATTAAAATTCAGGGGGAGTCGGGAAAATGTCTTTTGATCAAGGATTTTCTGAGGGGATATAAGATTCCTCCCGGAACAATTTTGAACTGATACCTGATCCGGACAAGCCGCAACCAAGAAATATTTGCCACCAGACACGAAGTATTTTATTTTGTTATTCTTTCCCTCCGGGGCAGAGCCTCTCTGGGGCGGCGCCTGGACCCGGATCTTTATTTTGTTATTCGTTCTTGGTGTTTTTGTTGCGAAAAGAAAAAAGTTTTGCCACAAAATAAAAAAAATCAAAATTATAAAGACGTTAACGCATGGCAGATGAAGTCCGTAAAACGGCTTTGTATATATTGAGCGCTTTGGATAAAGGGTACAACACTCTGGATAGTCTTTTAGAGGATGTTTTCCGGGGAAAGGCTGTTTTTTCAAAAAAGGATCGCGCTTTTCTTCAAGTTCTGGTGTACGGCGTTCTGAGGTGGCGGGGCCGGCTCGACTGGATTATAGACTATTTTTCTAAAACTCGGCTGAATAAAATCAATCCAAAAGTTTTAAATATTCTGCGACTCGGGCTTTTTCAGATAATATATTTAGACAGAATACCTGTATCCGCAGCGGTAAATACATCGGTTGAAATGACAAAGGCTGTTGCCGCACCCTGGATTGTAGGATATGTAAACGGTCTTCTGAGAAATGCCGTCAGAGAATATCGCCACGTGGCTTTTCCTGATGTTGCCAAAGACCCTGTAAAAGCATTGGCAATAAAAAAGTCATTCCCGGAATGGCTTATTAAAAGATGGCTGGATCGGTTCGGATTGAAAAGCACAGGGTTGCTTTGTGACGCAATCAACATTATTCCTCCCATAACCGTGCGTTGTAATACCCTTAAAACAAGACGGGAAAAACTGGTGAAAGCTCTTGAGGGAGTTTCTGAAAAGATCGAGATCACAAATTATGCGCCGGATGGAGTCTTTTTTTCCAATCCAAAAGGATCTATTCCAAATATTGAAGCATTTGAAGATGGTCTATTTGCCGTTCAGGATGAGGCCGCTCAGCTTGTTACCCTCCTTTTGGACCCTCGCCCCGGTGAAACTATTTTAGATGCATGTTCCGGGTTGGGCGGAAAGACCGGGCATATCGCCCAGATGATGAAAAACAGCGGGAGGCTTGTTGCAATGGACAAAGATGAAAACAAGCTTCTGAAGTTAGAAACCGAAATGCATCGATTAGGAGTTTCCATTGTGACAACCTGGATTCACGATCTAAGCAACCCCTTAAACGGAAAATTCTTTGAGAAGTTTGATCGTATTCTTCTAGATGCACCCTGTTCCGGACTGGGCGTTTTGAGGAGGAATCCGGATACAAAATGGAGAGCAACAAAACAAAGCCTGGCAAACTGCCAAAAAAGGCAGGCTCTGTTTCTGGATAAGGTCGCACATCTTGTTAAGCCTTGCGGTATTTTGGTTTATGCTGTTTGCAGCATGGAACCCGAGGAAAATGAATCGGTGATAAAAGGTTTTTTGAATAAACATGCTAAGTTTGCTATAGAAAAAGGACCAACAGGATTACCCTTTGACGCTTGTTCCCTTATAACTAGTAACGGATATTTAAAAACCTTTCCTCATCTTAATAACATGGACGGTTTTTTTTCGGTATGTATGAAACGGGGAAAATGATCTCGAGAATATTAAAAGTAGCAGCCCTGTTTTTCTTATTTGTTCTGGTTGTTGGTATAAGTGCTTATCTAACTCTCACATTTATTATAAAGAGTGAAGATACTGTTGTGGTTCCTGATCTTTCAGATAAAAATATAGTCTATGTTCTTGAGTTATTAACTGATTTGGGGCTTAATACAAAAGTTAAAGGGTCTGAATACAGCGCCGATGTTCCTGAAAACAACGTTATTTTTCAGGAACCGGAACCGGGAGCAGAAATAAAAAAGGGGCGTGACGTCAGGATAATAATTTCAAAAGGAGCAAAGTCTATTTTAATGCCGAATCTTAGAGGGCTTTTTTTACGACAGTCTCAAATTATCCTGGAAGAAAATAGTTTATGCAGAGGAAAAATATCGAGTACTTACAGCAATAGTAAAAAAAAAGATGAAATTATTGGCCAGTTTCCGTCTCAAGGAACCATGATAACAAGAGGGGAATGTGTGGATCTGCTTGTGAGTATGGGGATCAGACCCCAAGCCTATAAAATGCCTGATCTTATAGGCATGTCTCTCAAAAGCGCGATTAATATGATAGAGGGCATCGATCTGGTTTTAGGAGAAATAAAAACTCATTTTCACAAAGACAAACCTTTAAATACCGTTGTGGCCCAGGAATTGCTCTCCGGCTATCGCGTAGCCCAGGGAAGTACTGTCAATATTGTCATAAACAGAAAACCTGTAGAAAAAGGCCGTAACTATTTAAATGGAACCCAAGGACGTGGCCTCTTTAGATACAGGCTAAAAGATGGTTTTTTAAAAAGACATATCAGGGTGCGCTTAAACAGCTTTGGACTTTCAGTTGATCTTTTTGATGGTTTCATGAAGCCGGGAGAAGAAATCTGGTTGTTAATACCAAGAAGAAAAAATTCAACGGTTTTTCTTTATGAAGATGGTGAATTGATCAAAACTTTAATTTACGATACAGGATAGTTCCTTAAAGTTGAATATGTGCTTTTTATGATAACATTTTTTAATCAGTATAGTTTCTTTATTGTGAATAATTGAATATTTTCGATTGCAGATTGAATAATTAAGGAACTGTGACATTGATGATTGAATAGTGAATAGTGAAAATTTAAGGAATTCTATCAATTATATAAAAATTACATCGCGAAGCGATACAACAAATATTCAATTGTCAATATTCAATTTTCAATCCATTTTTGTTCCGGCGTGTCC
>CAZKDT010000155.1:0-7028 GCA_964551515.1 uncultured Desulfobacteraceae bacterium
GGGCCGGAGGCTTGATCTTAACAAAAAATCCTAGTTTTCGTTCGGGCACTAAATAAGTAACTCTGGAGGATTCCCGTATATTCAAAAATACTGATTCTTCGTTTTCCCGCAACCGAGGTGGAAAAGCCCATTGTCTGTTACCTTGTAAAAGATTATGACCTTGTTTTCAACATCCTCAATGCCGCCGTACTCCCCAGGAAAGAGGGGGTTATGGTTCTGGAATTAACCGGAACCAGAAATTTCAAAGACGGCGTACAATATCTTAAAGATCAAGGGGTTCAGGTTGAAAACGCCTCTCAGGAGATAAAGCGAATCAAAATAAAATGCACACACTGCGGCGCATGTACCGCTGTTTGTCCCACCAAAGCGCTTTACATTCAACGGCCTGAAATGACCGTCGAATTCGATCAGAAAAAATGTAGCGTATGCGAACTCTGTGTGCCTGCCTGCCCGACCCGGGCCATGGAAATCCGCCCGACAAATAAAACCTTTTTTTGAATGAAACCTTTTAAAACTTGTATGCAGGTTTTAGGTGAAACAATTAACAGCCATTACCCTAAGGGCTTGCTCAAAAATAACTTCACATTTTGATGCGCCGATCCATCCCGCCTGGCTGCGTTGCTCGTCGGTTAAATAGCTTGCTATTCGCCCTCCTCGCGCCTTGCCATGCGGGCGCCTCGACTCCTGAAAATGTAAAGTTATTTCTTCGCGAACCCTTAACGCTACGCCTGCGGTTTTGGCCGGCATCCCTGACTGAGTAAAACCCGCATATTCTGCAAGCCGCCTCGGTACCGTGTCGGGGCAAGTTCAGCCCGTGTGTTACCACACGAACCCGCCCTCTGCCTACATATCCAAAAGGGCAACTGATATGATAACCTCCTTTCAGGTTACAAAATAACGGTCTCGCGACCTCGTATCTATTCAAGCTTTGACCCCTTTCATTCTCAGCAGTGCCGACCGGGAAATTGTACGGAAAACTTTCTAAGACAGAATTAGACAATCGGCTACCACTTCCCACAGGTACTTTATCTCAAGATCTTCAAGACCGTATTCTGCTTTAATGCTGTTAAACTGACCATGGCAGCTGTGGCAGGGAACCACCAGCATTTTTGCTCCAGTGGCCTTGATCTGATCAATTTTTTTTCTGGCATAGAAAACACGTTCCGGGTTATATCCGTTAACAAGGGTCCCACCACCCCCGCCGCAGCAGATTTGGTTCATTTGTCTGGGATAAAGATCAACCCAGTTTTCCATGCACTGATCCAGAATCCAGCGCGGTTCTTGGAAAAAACCGTGCCCGAAACGTTTTTGGGCCTTTCTTCCGTAATTGCATGGGTCATGATACGTAGCAAGTTGTGTAAATTTCGATTTGTCCAAATGAATGCGACCGTCTTTAATATACTGTATCAGCAAATCAAAAACCGTCACAAATTGAAATTTATCTAAAGCTTCAGGATAATATGTTTCAAGATCCGACCGGGTCGCAAGATAAGCATGCCCTCATTCAGGCCAAAGAAGGGTTTTAACCTCTAGTTTTTCCATCTGCTCAACGATCCGGCCGGCCATGATTTTCATGGCGTCATCGTCGCCGGTAAAGTATCCCCAACTGGTTCCTTCCCAGTTTTCCGAGGTTACGGTCCAATCTTCTTTGGCTGCATGAAAAATCTTCCACCAGTGTTTTAAATCTTCGGTATGGGTATTGACCAGTTTGTTGTGGATGGTGGTCAGTATGTTTGCCCCTTTTTTGTCAATAGGTGCTTTGAATCCTTCAAATCCAGGTTCCTCGGCAACTTCTTCGGCTACATCCTCAATGATAAAAATAAAATCGTCCTTTGGCAGGCGAAGATTATTGCCGGTCTCCAAAGCCGCTACAAGGCCCTTGTGTAGAATTCCCGGCACCTTTTCACGTTCTCTTTTGGATCGAATTTTTCGAATCAGATCTGCGATGTCGATCTGCATGGGACAGACATTTTCGCATTTTCCGCACATGGTGCAAATCCACGGCCACCGGGCGTCAATCACTTCCTCTGCGAGCCCCAGTGAAACCATTCGAACCAGCATCCGCGGATCAAACCCATCGATTCCCGAAGCCGGACAACTGCTTGCACACATTCCGCAGGTCACACAAAAATCCTGTAAAAACGGCCAGTTTCTGCACCTGGTGTGGTCGAGTTGATCCATATCGATGATTTCAGATGATGATGTCATATAAGTACCTCATTTATTGTTGTGTCAACAACCCGGACTTTATCCTTTACCTCTTTTTTCTTTCCTATATACTCTTTTCTATTTCCTCTTTCCTTTTTCCCCTATCCTGTATTCCCCTTCATGTTTGGACGACGCTGATTTTCCGGCCATTGATTCTTCATAAGCCGGCTGGGGCCCAGTGCCGCAATCATTTTTTCAAAGCGATTTGTGATCCAAGAAAATTCCGTTCCCATGTTGGATGCCAGGGTTTGTATAGAAAGACGTTCCTTTTCAAAGCCGATAATTGAAAATATACCTTTGATCAGTTTCACCACCTGTCCTGCAAAAATATTCCCCCGCTCTGAATAACAGTTCCCTTTATGGCACGTTAACAACATGATACCGTCAGCACCGTTTTTTAAAACAGCGAATATGTGATCGTAAGATATGGCGCCTGCACACGGCACTTGAATCACCTTGAGTCCCAGCGGCAGCTCATGGCCCATGCATAGCGCCAGTTCACGGGCCTGAACCGCCGAACGGCTGCAACAAAAAGCCACCAGCAGAGGCGTAAATGTTTGTTCGGCTTGAGCAATATCTCCGGTTTTTATCTGATGTGAAATCGCCTGGAGATTCAGATTTTTTATACGGACAGCGCCCCCTAGACAATTAGCGGTACATATACCACATCCTTCACATGCATCAAGTTCAACTTCAACTCGTTCATTCAGCGTTATCGCATGGTGCGGACAGAGATGATAGCAGTTTAAACATTGAATGCACTTCTCCGAATGGATTTCAGCCTTTTCAAGTTTTGTCTCCATTTCTTCTTCAGCAAGACCCGTGACGGCAAGCGCGGCATTTTCAGCGTCGATTCTTTGATCGTCATCGGTCAGTATGCCTCTTGAAGGACCGGTTACCATAATTCCTTTTCTGTTGGTCAATACTGGATATCTATGAACATTATCCGCTTGAACAAACCCGTCAGCATCGGCTTCAATGTGAAAAATTTTTGTAAGATCAGTGAGATATGGTGAGGCAACAATGGTCTCATCGACCACGGTCATGTCCGGCGTTAATCTGAAGTTTCTCGATGTTATCTCGTCGACAAACTCGATTCGAACAGTATCTTCTTCCTGATAAATGCCGGGCAGCGAATCCGTAAATTTAATGTAAATTGTTCCGGCGTTTTTAGTTTCTCTATACAGGGATTCGAGCCCGTCTCCAGCCACTTTTAAGTTTTTGGTTAGAATATAGGTCTGTATGTTAAACTCTTTTTGAAGTAAAAGAGAAGATTCCATCACCTCATTTGCAATGACCGGCGTGCTTTCCTTTACTATTCCTGTGAGGAAAATCACCTTTTTTATTTCCGAAAGGACGCTTTTTTCAGGCAATGTATCGTTTAGAAGGATTTTCATTCGAGAGAGCGGAATGACGTTGGAAGAGGCTTTCAATCCGTACAGCGAAAAATTGGATGTTCTCTGATCTTCTTCGGCAATGATGATGCGACCGGCATCTATGGTCACAGATTTATTGTTTTGTGTGGCCTCGATTCTAAAATTCCCTACAGAACCTTGGCATGAAACCAGTCTTGTTTCCGTCAGGATTTGCAAATCTTCTGAATCAGCATACCCAATAAAACCGCCGACATCATCTTTTGTTGCAATGATTATTTTCGAACCCACGGTAAGAAGATTTTCAGCAACAGCAACTGCGCAAGGCCCATTTCCAAGTATTAATGTCTGTTTTTTCAAAAAATGCCACCTTCTTATTTAAGCTGTAAATTCCTTTTCAGCCCAAATCATCAATTGTCAATTGTCAATCCATCAATATACTTTTTGATTTTCCATGCCACACTTCCGCTGTTTGCAATGGTCTCGGGAATGCTCATGGGACCTTGGACAGTGCCGGCTGTAAACACACCGTTATGATCGGTTCTTAAGAATCCGGATTCATCAGGCCCTATTTTAAATATCCGAGACATGGTTCCAATATCCTCGACAGGAGTTATTCCGACGGACAGTACTACCAGATCAACAATTTCTTCCTTTGTTTCATGTGTAGAATTATTCACAAAATTTATTTTCAGACGTCGATCATCCATTTCGTAAATATCACCGGGAATGGCACGTATCATTCGAATGTCTTTTTGAGCCTCGCGGTAGAATAGTTCAAAGTCTTTTCCAAAGGTCTGAACATCCATATAGAAAAATGCAATCTCGGTCTTCGGCTGCCTTTCCTTGATCAGTCTCGCCATACGCAGCGCCGAACCGCAACACACCTTCGAGCACCACAGGTGATTCAGTTTGGCATCCCTGGATCCCACACACTGGATAAAGGCAATTTTTTGGGGAAGTTTATTATCACTCGGCTTTTTTACTCGGCCGGACTGTTTTAACATTCTTTCCAGGTCCAAACCGGTAACCACATTGTTAAATCGACCGTACCCGTATGGTTTATCTTTAGGGTTGAAGGGTTGAAATCCAATGGCAATTAACACAGCATCTGCTTCAATGGTATGTTCCGATGCTTTTTTGTCCAAATCTATGGCCGTCTCAGGGCATTCATCCCGGCATATGGTGCAGGATCGATCTTTGAAATAAAGGCATTTTTTTATGTTGACCGCATAAAAAGGATGGTTGTTTTTTGAAAAACCCTGAAGAATCGCGCCTTCCATCGGACATCGATTCAAACACAACCCGCAGTTGGTACACTTTTCGGGATCTATAACCAGAAATTCTTGGCGAATATTGGCTGAAAATCGATTGTTTTGAGATATGTTTTGTACTTGGCTAGCGGCCAATACGTTTATGTTTGGGTGAAAAACAGCGCTTTGTAATTTTTCTTCCACCATGCATGCGCCGCATTTTACGCAGGTATTCTCAATAGCTTTGCAGGCATACCCGATGGCGTGTCCGCCTAAAAATTTCGACTTTTCAATCAATTCAACATGAACACCTAAATTGGCGAGTTCAACCGCCGCAGAAAGACCGGCCGTTCCACCACCGATGACCAAAACATTTTTATCCCCCATTTAGAGTGACTCTCCCTTAAAAAAATGTAAATGCATTGCAATTCAACAGCCGGAAAACAAACGAAGAAATCAATCAAAGGCATGCTCGACTTTCCAGACTTTCCAAACCTTTCCGACAAGATCGGACCTTGGACTAAGTGTTGTTTTGCCTGGTCGCCATCCGGTAGGCGTTGCCTCCGCACCATTGGTCACGCGGACATGTTGAAACGCCTGAATTTGTCGAATCAGTTCCAAAACATTGCGACCCACAGGCGGTGTAAGTATTTCAATGGCTTGAACTACGCTGTCTGGATCAATAATGAACCGGCCCCGCATTTCGACGCCTGCATTTTCGTCATATACGCCATACACCTTGCCAATGTTTCCCGGTCCGTCAGAAAGCATTGGAAATGGAGCACCACCTTCCACCATTAATGATAATGATAAGAAAATGAAATGATAAGAGTACCAGAACTCCCTTTTTGAGAGCAGGTAAAGTGAAATAGATTTAAAAATTATGATTGTGTATGTAACTCATACAAACCTCAACATATGGGACCCCATTGTTTGCGGTAACAATCAAAGTTTCATACAAAAGGCGAACCCGCTTGTCAATCGGTATTTTTTAACAAATTTTGCCCAACCTCAGAAAATTACAGGCATTTCAGGTAAAGCTTTCCCGTTGATCTCTCGACAGGCTTCCTGCTAAAAGTAGGCTTCGAGCGGGGTGTCGGAACGATCACGTAATCATCATTCCTTTTACTTCGTCCAAGACCTCAAATCTGTTTCGGAGTCTTAAGGGCCTTTTCGGGTTTACAGGTATTCGGAAAAAACGATACTATACTTTCATGAGATCGCCCAAGATCCCCTGGCAACGGCTTTGGCAATGTCTATCCCGAGCCCTTGACAAATGATCGTTTGATACTGGCTCTGGATGATTACATTAATCCAAAGACAGGTAGAAAGATCTTTGGCTGCGCCAAAATCTTCGACCACGCAGCCAAGCAAAATCAGTCAAAATATCCATGGGCTCAAAACATTGTCGCCATTGGGCTGTTAAAAATGGTTAAAGGGCGCTGGGCCTTTGAGCTATTGCTTCTATCACCTGAAGAAAAGTATTGAACAACGAAAACTGGCCTTCACAAAGCCTGAAATCGAATTTGAGACCAAGATTGAGCAGGCCGTCAACATGATAACTGATATTGCCGGCCTGTTCAGCAAAACACGTATCATAACGATAACCGATTCATGGTTCGGCAATAACGGACTTTGGAAACCGCTTCACAAAAAATTGAGAACACATCATCACTGGCCGTGAGATACAGGTGCCTTGCAAAAGAATACAGCGTCAATCTTTATGGCCGCACCAGGACCGTTGTAGCCTATGCCCGTGTCGTGATGCTCAAAACGCTCAAGTGTGCGGTCAAAGTCGTGTGGGTCTATCGCAAGACCCAGTGGGTGGCGCTTTTTTCTACCGACCTGACACTTTCGGTTCAGCAGATGATCGAATACTATGGCGCCAGATGGAAGATTGAGGCGGCCTTCAAAGAGCTTAAACGAGATATTGGCAGCGCGGCCACACAGACCAGACACCCTAACGCCGTTATGAACCATCTGCACTTTTGTATGATGGCAACTTCACTTGCTTGGATTTACGCAAGTCTACTCGAGAAAATTCCGAGTCGACGACACGTTGTTAAAGGTCGCAACCATTTTGCCTTTTCCGATGTTCGAAGATTGATCGCCAAAGCGGCATTGGATGATAATTTTGGTATACTTTGCCCTGTGCCACGCAAATCCGCTGTTAATTCTCTTGTGGCCGTACTAC
>CAZKDT010000156.1:0-7006 GCA_964551515.1 uncultured Desulfobacteraceae bacterium
AGCGCACGTGCGACCCATGCTCATTCAGAGGTTGATGCAAAAAGAGGATGCCCAATGAAAATCCTCGAAATGAGACTTATTGCCTATGGACCGTTTACAGATAGGGTTATTGATTTAAGTGGAGGCAATCAAGGCTTTCATGTTATTTATGGTCCCAATGAGGCGGGCAAAAGCTCTGCATTGCGGGCATTGCGAAACCTGCTTTACGGTATCCCCGAACGGTCTGCAGATGATTTTCTTCATCCATATGCTAAAATGCGAATCGGTGCGGCCATTCAATCCGGCAAGGGCGATGTGCTGGAATTTATTCGGCGGAAAGGCAGGCGCAATACGCTTCGATCCGGAGATGACAAAACCGTAATAGAAGAATCCCTGCTCAACAAATTCTTGAGCGGGGTTGATGCCGATCTCTTTGTTACCTTGTTCGGTATTGACCATGCCGATCTGGTGCGTGGCGGCAAAGAGATTATCCGGGGCGGCGGAAGCATGGGGCAGGTTATTTTTGCCGCAGGATCAGGGACTTCCAATCTTCGTGACGTTCAGGAAAACCTCAAGTTCCAGGCGGATGCACTTTTCACGCCGACGGGACGGAAGAAGAAAATCAATGAAGCGATTGGAAAGATAAGTAATAATCGTAAAGAGCTGCGCAATGCTCAGTTGCCCGGCCGGCAATGGGCCGCCCATGATCAGGCATTGAACCATGCACTGGCGCGAAAGCAAAACGTGGAAACGGATTTGGCAAAAAAGAAGCGCGAGTTGCATCGTTTAGAACGGATTCGGGAAGCGCTTCCGGTTATCGCCAAACGCAAAGAACGAATCAATGAATTCCGAAGATACGCTACTGCAGTGCGGTTACCCGAAGGATTCCGGGACCAAAGGGTCGATCTTTTACAGAAGCTTAGAGTATCGGAAAACGACCGTGATCAGGCACTTAACAGCACTGAGGCTCTCCAACAAGAGCTGTCCAAACTTGAGATTTCCGAAAGTCTGCTGGAAAATTCAACGGTGATTGAAGAAATTCATCGGGAATTCGGAAGTCAGCACAAAGCGGCCAGGGACCGTATACAGTTAGAAACGCGCATGAGTGTCCTGCTCGGCGAAGCTGGAGAAATCCTTCGCAACCTGCGGGATGACTTAACTCTGGACCATGCTGAAAAATTGCGGATTAAGAAGTCGGAAGCGGTCCGTATACATAACCTGGGAACCCGTTTTGAACGGATTGTCATGCGTATCCAAACTGCCCGGGAAGCAATTCCCACCCTTACCCATCGTATTGCAGGAATTGACCGTAAGCTGGAAAAACTTGGAATCCCAAGGCAGATAGACCCCTTAAAAAATGCCATATCCCGGGCTGAAGAATACGGGGCGTTGGAAAAACACTATGGAAAAGAACAAGCTGAGATCCGTTCCGAATTAAAATCTCTGGATATGGCGCTTGGCAAACAGACACTCTGGTCCGGGCCGGTCGAACAGATGGAAGGTCTTCCGGTGCCTTCACTGGAGACCATTATTCTGTTTGAAGATCAAACTGCAGAGGCTGAGTTCAAGTGTGGTAGTCTAAAAAAAGATTTTGAGAAGATTGAAAGAACGCTTGCCGATGTTGAACGGCAAATAGACGAGATTCGGTTACAGCAGGAGGTGCCTTCGGAAGAAGATCTTCAACAGGCAAGAGAGCGAAGGGGCAGGGGATGGCGGCTTATATCACATACTCTGGAGGGCAAACCCGTACTGGATGAAGAAATCCACGACTATATTAAGGCAATCGGGAATTCAAAGATGCTCTCAGAGGCATTTGAAAACAGTGTTCGGAAGGCGGATGAGATTGCCGACAGGCTCCGCCGGGAAGCGGATCGTGTTGCTGCTAAAGCCAAGTTACTCGCAGATCAAACCTCTCATAACAAAGAACGGGGTCGTTTGAAAACAGAAATTGATTTCGCTGAAAAGGCACAACAAAAACTTGTGAACGAGTGGATACAGATATGGAAGCCTTCGGAAATTACGCCTCGATCGCCCAAAGAAATGAGAGCATGGACGCAAGATCATAAGGCTTTGGTCATAAAATCCAAAGAGATCAGGGAACGTCAGGCCAAAGTTGGCCGATTAAAGGATGAAATGGACGTTCATTTTAAAAGTTTGAATAACTGTTTGAAGAATCTTTTGGAGCCCTATTCCACAGAGGGGGAAACACTGGCTGATTTAATCCAAAGATGTAAACGACTCATCCAGGCAGAGGATGAGCTTTTCAATAAAATAAAGCAGCTTCGAAGCGAAAAGGCCCAACGCAAACAAGAGCTGGCAGAAGCACAAGCACGGGTCGATTCCAGCGAAAGGGAGCTTTCAAAATGGCAAAAAAAGTGGGAACAAGCCGTCCGGCCGCTGGGTCTGGATGCCGATGCCGTTCCTGCTCAGGCCAATGCAGTGATGGAAGATCTCAACACCCTGTTCGGCAAGCTTAAAGACGTCAATATTCTTCAAAAGCGTATTCACGGTATCAACCGTGATGCGGATGAATTCGCCGTTAAGGTCAGCGGTCTGGTAGATGCGGTGGCCGGAGACTTGAAAGAGTTGCCTGCCGGTGACGCAACGCTTGAACTCAACCGCCGGCTGACCCTGGCACGAACCGCTCAATCCCAACGGCAAACCCTTGGGAAACAGTTAGCCCAGGAGCAGAGCCGCATGGATAAAGCGGTTGGCAGGATTGCCGAAATAGAAACCCGGCTCAAGAGCATGTGTGAAGAAGCGGGGTGTGAACGCTACGAAGATCTTCCCGAGGCCGAACGAAAATCCGAAAGACGAAAACAAATAGAAGCTGAATTAAACAATCTGGATGAAAGGCTGCACCAGTTTAGTGCCGGTGCTACCATCGATGATTTTATCAGTCAGGCCCTAACTGTGGATCCGGATGGCATCGATGGGGAGATTAGCAGACTGAAAGAGGAGACCGATACGCTTAATATAGAAAAATCAGAACTGGATCAGCGCATTGGAAGTGAGCGAACGGAACTCGGCAAAATGGACGGGAGCTCGCGGGCAGCGGAGTTGGCCGAAGAAATTCAACTCCTTCTGGGAAGGCTTGAAAACGATGTGGAGCAGTATGCCCGGCTGAAAATCGCATCAAAAATATTAAACCAGGCCATGGAACGGTATCGGAATAAAAACCAGGAGCCTATTTTAAAGCGTACGACCGAACTTTTTAAGCAAATTACCATAGGCTCATTTCAAGGGGTACGTGCGGAATTTGACGATACCGGCCAACCCGTGCTTGTTGGGGTTCGATCGGGCGGCAAGGAAATTGTTACCGTGGAAGGTATGAGTGACGGAACAGCGGATCAATTGTATCTTGCGTTACGGTTGGCGGGTCTTCAGGATTATCTGGAACGGAATGAACCCATTCCCTTTATTGTAGATGACATACTGATCAAGTTTGATGATAATCGTTCGGTTGCGGCTCTGCGAGCACTGGAGCGTCTGTCTGAACAAACCCAGATAATATTCTTCACGCATCACCAGCATCTTCTGGAGCTTGCCAGAAAAAATGTTGACGCTTCGTTATTAATTGAACATACGTTGCCTGCATAAAGAGTCAGGGAGTCGTTCTTTTAAACCCTCAAATAAAGCGTAATGAATGATCAGCAGCGAAATCATACACTGTTTGAAACCATTAGGGATCGTTAAGATAGAACAGCGGTATTTTGTTTTCATACTTAAAATGCTTTAAGCGGGTATCTATACACCCTATTTATTTAAAGCCATATTTTCTGTTCTGTCTTTACGAACCCTTATGGTTGAGTTTGTATGATGTAGTCGCTGATTGTTTATGGAGCTATCACCTGAATTTTTATAACAAAGCACCGCGATCCCTATCAGGAGGGTAATATATGCTCGACATTGTAAAGCGGTTTTTCAGCAAAACCAAAGTCAATAATTCCGGCATCGAAAAACAGAACAGAGAACGCGACCTGTGCGTTGCCACCTGCGCTCTTTTTGTGGAGATGGCGCGAATAGACGGAACCTTTACCCAAGCGGAGCTGGAAACCATTCTTTCAATTCTAAAAGAGAAATACGGTTTATCCGGAGAACATGCCGACGTACTGATTGAAGAGGCCGACAAAGAACGGGATCAAAGCGTCGACCTCTGGCAATTTGCCAGGCTGATCAACGAGAATTATTCAACAGACGAAAAAATTGAGATCGTTGAAACCCTCTGGCAGATTGTCTATGTTGACGGGAAGATGGACCAGTACGAACACTACCTGATGAACAAGCTTAAAAACTTACTGCGCCTTTCTCACAGCCAGTTGATCGATGCGAAATTAAAAGTGAAAGATTCCCGTTCGCGTTGAACAAAATGGATCTCTCTTTTACGAGTTTATCAAACCTAACTTGAGCTATGTCCGTAGTACTTAAAAATCTTTCAGAAGATGATGCTGATACATACAGGCTGGTCCTGTCCTCAACCGGCATCTCTTACTATTTGAGAGAAGATGGGCATAGATGGGATATATTGGTTAATGATACGGATTATGAAAAAGCCTTAATTGTAATCGAAGAATATCTTGAAGAGAACCCAGAGGTACAGAAAACAGAAGCCCCCCTTTATTACGAATACCAAAGGACATTCACAGGTATATGGGTATCTATTTTATTGATAGCATGCCATGTGGCTATTGCAACGGGCGACAAAAGTGACTTATTTGTCAGGACATACGGATCATCGGCTTTTCATATTTTGCACGGAGAATTGTACAGAAGCGTAACATCCCTGATGCTTCATGCCGGTCCACTTCACCTGATGGGCAATATTGCCGGTATTGCTATTTTTGGGACTGCTGTTTGCACAATCATGGGCTGGGGGGTGGGCTGGTTCATGATTCTTGCCACTGGAATAGTCGGTAATTTGACAAATGCGTTATTATACACTTCGGGTCATATTTCGGTTGGAGCTTCTACGGCCGTATTCGGAGCAATCGGTATCCTGAGCGCTTCTCAGTTCTTCAAGAAGTTCAAGCAATCCGGGCAAAAAATAAAAGCATTTCTTCCTTTAAGTTGTGGTCTGGCACTTTTAGGGATTCTTGGATCTGGAGAGCACTCTGACTTGATGGCTCATTTATTTGGTTTTTTAGCAGGAATTGTATTGGGGTCTCTGTACAGTATATTTGTAAAGGAGCCAAAAACAAAAGGATATCAGGCCGGTTCCCTTTTATTAACCTTATGTTTACTTGCCATGGCCTGGCTCAAGGCTTTTTGATGAATAATACCATCTGGAAGAAAAATAACGAGTGTTGATATCATTTTTCTTGAAATCATGCCTTATTTAGTTTATTTGACTTTAAATAGCATAGAATGTTTGAATTCGAAGGTGCTATAAAATATTATATGAGTCTAATAAATAACTTTAATAAAGTGTTGTAACCAGCTCATTTAATAGAAGAATAAAAAATTGCCTGGGTGGCGGAACTGGTAGACGCAAGGGACTTAAAATCCCTCGGAGCTTAGTCTCTGTACGAGTTCAAGTCTCGTCCCGGGCACCAGTAATATCGCGGGGCTGTGAATTTTATTCACAGCCCTTTTTAAATTTCCTCAAATACATTTATGCCGGACAGACCTGTATCACCCCCTGAGCGTGTGTATGTGCCCCGGTTTGTGAAAGCTGGTAATCCTTCAGACCCAACAACAGAGATGGGTCCAATAGCCAGTGCCAAAGCCGTGAATGTCATTAAGGCAACAATTAAATGATGCTATCCGACGGGGCGCACAGATTGCCCTTCTTGTGTTATGTCCTGTCAAGTAAGGAATGGATTTTTTATTATAATGCCTTCTATATACTGGCCATGATTGAAATCTTCAGTAAGGATGGTGGCAGCATTTTGAGAAAATGCTGCCGAAACGATTAAGGAATCCCAGAAAGATATTTTATAATTTTCCTCGATTTCGCTTGCCTGTATAATAATCTCGGGATTATTGATAACAACTTCCCAGGAAAAGTATTTTTTTATTAGTCTTCTTGCTATTGCCTTATCAATGGGATTGGGTATCTTCTTTGTCAAAGTCACATAAAACTCCTGGAAAACCTGTGTGCTCAAAACGCCGAGTTTGGATTCCCATAATCGGGAAACAGCTTCTTTAGCTATCTTATGTTTGTTTCCCGCATCGAGATCGTGGGCATAAACAAGAATGTTCGTGTCAACAAAAGTTTTACCTTTCATATAAATCCTCACGTTTCCATTTTATATGACCTCCTAAATGAAACCCTTTTTTCAAGCTTTGTAACGCACTTTGCTTGGCTGCTTCATATTGATCTTCTTTCTCCACAAGTTGCCTGAGCAGATCACCTATCATTTTACTTACAGAAGTTTCTTTTTGAGCAGCAATGACTTTCCCTTTTTTAATAATATCTTTTTCCAGACTTAATGTAATATTCTGTTTCATTTTGGACTCCGACTTTATTGAGATCTGAAAAAAAAGGCGTTATAAGCCGAGTAAAAATTCATTGGTCATACTTATCTTACATATAGCACGCATATTACGTGTTGTCAAATGAAATTTGGATCTTTCATTTCTTTTGTTATGGCTATTTATTTGATACTTGAAGGTAGCCAGATCGCTCCTTCCGAATTTCAGTATTCCATTGGTGTTGGCGCAATACTCAAATATAGCTGTTGTCTCGGCCCCATTAGGATTAACAGCGCCATTACTTCTTTATCCAAAAATCCTCTATTTTCAGCCGATTTGGAGCTAAATGCCGTCTTGACAATGCGATCTTCATTTGGTATTAGAATTCCTATCGTCTGAAGCCGGTTGGGACTTGTTGCCGCATTAGTTGCAACATAATATGTTGTTATTCATTTCCAATCATCACAAAACATTATCAACCTCAGTTTTTTGATTTTGAAAGGGAATTCTTATCCTTAATCCAGACCTCGTCATGCAGCTTGAAAAAATAATCGTGAATCCTTAATTTTTGGGGGATTGCATGAAAATTGGACACTGGCCCTCAGGTTTCAGG
>CAZKDT010000157.1:0-926 GCA_964551515.1 uncultured Desulfobacteraceae bacterium
GCCCCCTTTTCATACGGGTTGAAATGGTGATAAGATCTATGGCGATATGATTTTCGAACAGGTCAATCCGGTTGTGATTTTTGACATGCTCCACCAGAACACTTTCAATCTCCATTCCGGTCATGTCATAGGCATGCACAATTCGCTTTTGAGAGTGGCCTCCTTCACGTCCTAAATCAAAATCAATATCCAAATCTGACGATTTGGGATCTGATCCCTGTTTCTCTTTAACATTGAAATGTACACCAAGGTTGACTAACTCGCGAATTCTGTCAGGACCGTTTTTAACTACCATCTCAACAACATCCCGGTTACATAGACCATCCCCTGAAGCCAGGGTATCCCGGATGTGAAGGTCAAACGAATCAACCTTGTCGAAGACAGAGGCGATTCCACCCTGGGCCTGTGAGGTGTTGCTTTCCATGATCCCTTTCTTGGTGACCAAAGAAACACTACCGAATTTGGCTACCTTAAGGGCAAAACTAAGGCCGGCCACACCACTGCCAATTATCAAAAAGTCTGTGTTAATCTGTGTCATGATATTATTTTGCATTAAAAAAATCGGATCTGTCAATAATTTCTTTAAAATCACCGTTAGATGTGATAATATTTTCAAATTAAACAGCTAAAACCTGACCCGGATAAGCCAAAAAAGTTACAAGTGAGCTAAAGTTTGAAGTGAGATAGTGAGCTAAAGCCCGCCCTGGCGCTAATCGTTCATATATTGATTTGACTTATGCACCATTACAAACATGACTTTTTGAGTACAGACTATTGGTAATCGGTCTGGGATAGGGTTAAAGAGTCGCTACGCTCCGGCTTTTATACAAATAGGCAGTATTCCTTAACTTTAGACAATTTAGTTCACTTTAGGCATTTCATACTTGATTGGTTAAGCATTTTTTTTCATAAAAAGCACAGAATTT
>CAZKDT010000157.1:936-7000 GCA_964551515.1 uncultured Desulfobacteraceae bacterium
ACAGAATTTACTACTAAACAATTATTCTAAAAGCAATATATTTTTATGATAGCATACGATTTGCAATGTATCAACGGCCATTCCTTTGAAGGTTGGTTTGAAGACCGGAAGGCATACGAAAAACAGAAAAAAAATGGTTTTATTTCATGCCCGATTTGTGACAGCACTTCCATTGCCAGAGTTCCTTCGACTTTTGCCATAAAATCGTCTCCATCTTTAAAAAACTTTTATGATCAGCATGAAGATCTTGAAAATATTAACCGGAAGATAGTCAATTTTGTTGAGAAAAATTTTGATAATGTGGGATCTGATTTTACCAAAGAAGCCTTAAAAATGCATTACGGCGTTATAGAGCCGAGAAACATTAGGGGTGTTAGTACAAAGGAGGAAGAAAAAACGTTAAAAGAAGAGGGGGTGCAGTTTATCAAGGTTCCCATGCCGATAGTGCCTGATATGGATGCTTAGGGTTCGCACTTATTAAAACAACATCGACAACATCTTACTATTGAAATGTCCAATAACCAATTTCCAATGATCAATATCCAACTGAAAAATACTTGAGAATTGGACATTGAGAATTCGACATTGGATATTAACCGCTTCGCAGAACCCACATTTTCAATCCCCTTTTGTTCCGGTTTATCCGGGTCAGGCCTTAGGGGTCACATAATATTCCGATTAACCTTTGCACCCCATGCGGTCAGGTTTTCGGTTATAAACGTAACGATTTGCTGATGTGTTTCCTGCCCACTTCCTTTCACAGGTATCGGTTCCCCAAATTTTATATATAATTCTTTTCCGGGGTCCACGGCGCCCATATCTTTGATGATCTTTCCATTACCCTGAAAATCGGTTTTCAATGCAACCGGAACTACAGCTACCCCGGCTTTTCGCGCCAGCTTAACTCCCAGCGAATTAAAAGATACAGCATCAAACACAGCGCTTCTGGTGGCTTGGGGAAATATTATGATTGAACAACCTTGAGAGATCAATGCTTGTCCTTGGTTCAAGACCAATTTCAAATCTTCTCGGGGATTCTGCCGTGTAACTGCAATAGGATGGCTTGCTCTTATAATTGATCCGAGAACCGGGTATCTTAAAAGCCCTTTCTTAACTACAAACGTGACTCTATTTAATCCAAGGAGAATGCAGGGAAGAACAAGGGTGTCGAGCAGGCTCATGTGGTTGGCAACGTAAACCAATGGCTTCTTATGATCCACCAATCCTTTCAGTCCTGATACATGAAGCCTTCCACCCGCTGATTCTACAATTTTAATAACACCCAGAGAACCGCGTGCCCAGGTCTTTCGGCCATAAGCCCCCTTACGTGCGGTTATACTTTCTTTCAGAATGATATTCAGAAGCTGAACATAATAAATAACTGTAGCCCAGAGGGGAAACTTCTTTACCAGAAACCGACGTGTTCGGGAACTATGATAACCTAAGTTGGTTTTGAGAATATGCCAGAATTGATCTATCTCCATCCTTCTCATTCAGTTCATCTTTTTTTCAAAAACGCTACAAATAGATTCCATGCGGGTTCTTTCCCGTTTTACACAAGCTGAGATAGAAACTAGATTTTCATCCGGGTACGCTGGCTTATGTGAAATTTCAAGACAAAAGTCCAAACCTGCTTCCAGATTGTTTTTAAATTCCAACAAAGCATTTATCACATCGGACGTTAGAGAGGAATCCCTCACCATTTTTTCAAAATAGTCCACATACATCACAATTTCTTTAGCAAACATATGCGGGCGTTCGGGCGGAACCAGGGAAGAGCCTCTTCCATAAATATGGTCTACCATCTCTTTCAGGGTGTAAAATTTACTAAACCATTCAATATTAGGACCGGGACATATTGATTGGGGCAAATTTTTCTCTTTGGCGATCCCCAAGTCAATAAGGGCTCCGTTCCCAAGATGGTCGCAGATACAGGTCTTTTCCACAACCTTTTTGCAAAGCCTTGCTTTTTCATCCGCTGAAATATCCATCATTTCAATTTGTTCTAGTTTTTTCTTTTGATACTGTCGTGAGGCAAGGCAAATCGGTTTTTCGGTAAACTCCGTATTGTCCACAAGAAGATGCTTTGGGCATGGTGAACCGGGTCTGCCCTCCGCGATCCTTTTTTGGGTCCATATTTCAGATCCCGTTTTATGCACATTATTAAAAGGAATCCCCAGAGGAGAGACATCACTCATGTAAATATCCTCTTCTTGAGCCTGCCGCAACAGTTCACGAGTAGTGGTATCTACGCGCGTAACTTCCGGAACCAGTAAAAAAGGACTGGCCCATCCTGTTCGATCTATATCAAATTCTTTTAATCGGAGGACTTCTCCATGAGTCCCTATCCCTCCCTGCACGGTAATGAGCGGGCGGTCTTTCAATTTAGACTCCGGATAGTCCCATCCCATTTTTTTGTAATATTTTTTTATCAGCGGTTGAAACTCCGACATCAAGCTTTTGCCTTTCTCCCTGAACTCCTCAAGAAGAACCGGAAGTAAAATGCCATTGGAAGCAAAGACATGGCCGCCACAGTTCAGCCCTGACTCAATGCGGAATTCATGCACTTCAAGACCCTTTTTGGCTAAAAATTTACCCTGAACAAGAGCCGAACGAAAATCGCTGACTTTGAGGATAATTCGTTTTTTGATCCGGCCCATTTTATTCCTGTAAAAATCCTTGAATCGGGTCATATAACTGAACAAGCGCCGGTTAAAACCCGCTGAGTATACAATGCCGGAGTCAAGGCAACTATTGGCATAACCTCTAAGCCCGGCTTGGGCATCACAAAATTCATCACCAAGAGGATTGCCGTTTTTGTCAAAATGAGACCGATCCACAGTAACCATGATATTAACATCTATAGAGCCGGGTTTCATGCGCGATGTTAGATCTTTTTCAAGCGCATCTCTTTCATATCCGGACTTCATTTTGAGAAGCGTTTCATATTTTTTTCTCAAAAGCGATTCTTCAGGCAACAGCTCAAAATATTGACGTTTATGGTTGTCTTTAAAAAAAGGCTGCCGTTTTATTTCTTCCATTTTTTTCAAGACAATCTTATAAACGGTATTCAGGTAGGCGGTAATCCTTTCCGCCCGACCGTCCTGAGCATCTCTGGGTATCTTGACATATGGTAGGTTGAACTTTGACGTGTAATATTTCCGAATTTTTTCTAGCAAGAGGTCATCTACGAGTGAAATAACCGAAGAAATCCCCAAAGGCGCCACACGGATAGGAGTGTCAACCGAATGCCCGGTACCCATAACAGGTATATGAAAAGTATGTAAATAATCAGTCATATAAATAGCTTTAAATGATTATAAATTTATCAACATTGTTTTTATAATATCTTGTGCTTGATTACCAGCGCAAAAGAAGGGAACCGTAAGTCAGCCCCGCTCCAAACGCGTCGAGCAAAACGGTTTGTCCGCTTTTAATCCTTCCGTCTCTGGTGGCTTCGTCCAAGGCCGTAGGAATTGTCGCAGCAGAAGTGTTACCGTAACGTTCCACGTTAACTATAACTTTTTCCATGGGCAATTTGATTCGCTTGGCCACAGCTTCTATGATTCGGAGATTGGCCTGATGAGGAACAAGCCAATCCAGATCATCGATTGTCATCAAATTTTCATTCAACGTGTGAACAGCAAAGTCCGCCAGGGTTTTCACAGCGACTTTAAAGATCTCTTTACCTTTCATTTTATATTTGTTGAGTTTCCGAGCGTATCTCTCAGGTGTTACCTCCATATTTGAGCCACCCGCTGGCATATGAAAAAGCTCCCAGAGATTTCCGTCCGAAAGCAGACGGCTGGACAGAATTCGTTGAGTTGAGTCCGCCGGAACCCGTTCAACAATAGCCGCTCCTGCCCCGTCTCCGAACAAAATACAGGAATTGCGATCTTCCCAGTTGAGAAATGGGTGAAGGACTTCGCCGCCCACTACCAACGCTGTTCTTACTTGTCCTGTTTGAATAAACTTATCGGCAGTTGCCAATCCGTAAATAAATCCCGAACAGGCCGCATTAATATCCATGGCCCAGGCTTTGCTGGCGCCAATCTTATGTTGAAGCCAGCAAGCAGTGGACGGAAGCAGCGTGTCGGGTGAGCAGGTGGCATAAATAATTTGATCGATGTCTTCAGGGGACTTTCCCGCCATTTCCAAGGCTTTTTGTGCTGCTGAAAAACCTAGGGAGGAATTAAGTTCGGCAGAGTTTTCAACATCTGAAATCCTCCGCTCTCGAATTCCGGTTCTCTCACGAATCCAGGTGTCGCTGGTTTTAACTCCTAATTTAGCAAGCCTTTTAACTATACCGCTATTACTCAAACGATTTTTAGGGAAGGCTGATCCGGTTGCCGTGATCCTTGCTGCAAAATCCATAATATTACGTTTTTTTTCAAGAACTAAATTTGATGAACTCGTAAAAAGTCCGATTTAGACGGTCTCGTAAAAAGTTCAAATTCAAGGCGCGCAAATTTTGCAATCATCGGCTATCCGCCGGACCCGTGGGGAGCGTACTTGCCGTACGTTGAATGATTACGAAATGCAGCACAACGCAGAAGTTAGACTTTTTACGAGACCGTCTAATTTATTCGTTGTATTTACTAAGTATCAATGCTGCGTTTGTTCCTCCAAAACCAAAAGAGTTGGTCATGGCGAGTTTGACATCCATCTTTCGGGCAATGTTCGGAACATAATCAAGATCGCACTTCTCGCCTGGATCATCAAGATTTATTGTCGGTGGAATAATACCCTCATGAATGGTAAGTGCTGTGAATACGGTTTCAATTCCACCAGCGCCACCTAAAAGATGGCCGGTCATGGATTTGGTCGAGCTGATTGCCAGCGAGTGCGCTTTTTCCTTGAATACAGACTTGATGGCTTGGGTTTCGTAAAGATCATTTAGCTGAGTTGACGTGCCGTGGGCGTTAATATAATCTACGGCATGATATGAAATTCCCGCATCATCAATTGCTGCAGCCATACACCGGACCGCGCCTTCGCCGTTCGGAGCAGGCGCTGCCATATGAAATCCGTCACCGCTCATGCCATACCCGCATATTTCAGCATAAATTCTGGCGTTTCTTTTTAATGCAGCTTCCAGTGTTTCCAGTATAAGAATTCCGCATCCTTCACCCACGATAAAACCATCCCGGTCACGGTCAAAGGGACGGGATGCTTTTTCAGGCTCATGGTTCCGAACGGAAAGGGCTTTCATGGCATTGAAACCGGCAATACAGGTGGGCGTGATCACAGACTCCACACCACCGGTTATCATGGCATCGGCGCCGCCTCTCTTAATGATTTTGAATGCATCCCCGACTGCATGGGTTCCTGAAGCACACGCGGTTGCAATTGAAGAATTGGGTCCCTTTGCACCTAAATAGATGGAAATCATACCCGGAGCCATATTCCCTATCATCATGGGAATAAAAAACGGCGTTACCCGTTTGGGTCCTTTTTTTTTCAATACCTCGGCAGTCTGTTCGAGCATCTCAAGTCCGCCCAGACCGCATCCTGTGAGAACACCGACCCTGCCTTGGTTGGCGCTGTCTATAATTAACCCTGAATTTTCCAGGGCCATTCGGGATGCTGCAACAGCATATGCTATAAACAATTGAATGCGTTTCGCTTCTTTTTTGGGAAGGAAATCCTCAGGGTGAAAATCCTTAACTTCTCCGGCAATCTGAGTGTCAAATCCGGTTGCATCGAACCGGGTTATCTCGTCGATGCCTGATTTGCCTCCACACAATGCACTCCATGTTTCTTCAACGCCGATACCCAGTGGCGTTACAAGCCCCAAACCCGTAATAACAACCCGCCGATCCTCAGCTTTTCCTGTATTACCCATAATCGTAACGTCTCGAAAATTCTATGCCGCCATAAGCGGGATCCAAACCACAAGTCTTTTAATGACAACCTGTTTATTGGATCACTCCATTTTTCCAGTTGTGGCGAAGTGCCTAAGTACATGTATTCATAAATACGGTTACGTATTCGGTTATAGATAATCATTTAAATTGAACCGCAAAGTCACCAAGGTCGCTAAGATTTTTCTCTTTTTTCCGGT
>CAZKDT010000158.1:0-6974 GCA_964551515.1 uncultured Desulfobacteraceae bacterium
CAAACCATGGCCGATCTTTCTGCCCTGGCCGAGGCCTGTATCAATCAGGCGCTTTCGCTTCTTTATGAATGGGCGTGCCGGAAATATGGCATTCCTGCAGGATATGACGGTTCACCGCAGCACCTTGGTGTTCCGGGTGGACATGAATCTTCGACCTTATGGTGAAAGCGGTCCTTTGGTGATGATCTTCGATGCCATGGAGTCATATTATCAGGAACAGGGGCGGGAATGGGAACGATACGCTTGGATCAAAGCCGGGGTGGTTGCGGGTGATAAAATAGCGGGCGCAGAACTTCTGGACAGACTTAAACCCTTTGTATGTCGCAGATACCTGGACTTTGGCGCTTTTTAGTCTTTGAGAAATATGAAGCAGAAGATCTCTCTTGAAGTAAAACAAAAACACATATCACACAACATCAAGCTCGGTCTCGGAGGAATCCGTGAGATTGAATTCTTCGGCCAGATATTTCAGCTGATTCGAGGAGGCGTTGCCCCGGCGCTTCAAGAACAGAGTCTTCGGAACGATCCGGAAACCCGGTTACTGAGCAGCCACGGTCGGAATCGCCTGAACAAACTCAAGGCGGCAGGCAGAATCCGGCATGTGGGGCCGACCAAGTCGGGGCGGTGGGAGATGATTGACGACCGATAGGATGCATCGGGCGATGATAGAACTGGGGTAGGTCCCCGTTGAAGTACCGGAACAGGCCGGAAGATGGTACTGGGGCGGTGCCAAAGGCTCATTTTAGATTTTGATGCTTAAAACAGAAAAAAACCGTCGTTGGGAAATTTTTCGTGCGTTACTTCCCTATTATGGTAAAATCGTTACGCCTGATTTCCTTCGGAAGACGTCTGATTTTGTTTTGTGTACCATATCTGATCAATTTGAGGTTGTTGTGCACCCCAAAGCAAAACAGGCAAGTGTGAATAAATTCCCGATACTGAATATGAATGGGGTGCAAGTTAATCTTCCTGATGATGAAAACTATTACCCGCATCCGGAAGCTTTGGAATGGCATAAAAAAGAAGTTTTTGAAAGATTTACGTTTTAATATAAATTAAGGCAAAACATGACAGGTGAAACACATAAATTTATAGCCAATATGGCTCTGGCTTGTCTTGATATCAAAAAGCGTTATATCCTTTACCCAAGGTGGGGAGGGATAGAAAGCGGTGCTGTTATTTCTGACGAGTTTCGGATATTGTGGGAGATAGAAGAAGTCGGCTCTAAGAAAAAGCAGCTTGTTCATAGAGGTTATGTATACAGTGATGATCCCAAAGATCATGGCGGTATTACAAGAGCATTTGATCATTCAGTGGGTAGTATCAGTTTTATAAACGACTATCTTGCAGATGGGTTGGAGGGCTATACTGAAGAGGAATTTCTTGAAAATCTTGGAATATTTGGGGGGGGTGCGAGCCATCATATTGCAGATTTATGCACACCTGTGCATGTTGGAAATAAAATTGACTTCAAGAAGGCTGGTTTTAAATCCATAAGGCTTTCAAAAAAATATTTCTGGAATATCGCGCAGGAAACTTATGATAAACATTTTGTTCAGCTTGAGACACTATATAAGAAAAATAATCAAGACATGTTATTAAATATGGTATTTGATGCAATTAGCTCAGGGATCAGACATACACGTGATGTCTGGCATACTGTTCTAACAAAAACAAATATGACAAAAAGGAAGTGGTCATTTCAACCGCTGATATAAGAATCGAAACAAGATTGTAAAACATATTAAATAACAAATGTTATCGGGATATTAAACTTATAATAAAATTTCTAATGAACGGCTAAAAGGGGCATCTTTGACAAAGACACCGGAACAGGAAGCCCGAGAAACCATAGACAAAATGCTGGATCAGTCCGGATGGGATGTCCAGGATGTTGGTAATGCCAACATCCATGCAAAAAGAGGCGTGGCTATCAGGGAATTTCCGTTAAATACGGGCCATGGTTTTGCAGATTATCTTTTGTATGTTGATGGCAGAGCAGCAGGGGTTATTGAGGCAAAAAAGGTCGGCAATACCCTCACCGGTGTTGAAATCCAGTCAGACAAGTACAAAACCGGCCTGCCTGAAGGTCTTCCTGCATGGTACAGGCCCCTTCCTTTCTGTTATCAGTCCACAGGTGTTGAAACACGTTTTACAAATGATCTTGATCCTGTTCCTCGTTCCAGGGACATTTTTTCTTTTCATCGTCCTGAAACTATGACGGACTGGATAAATGAAGACCCACCACCAGCTGCAGGCAATCTTCAACAGAAAATTTCCCCTTTCAGCAAACCTTCCACTTTAAACCTACGGCTCAAACAGATGCCCGATCTCATAAAGGATGGTTTATGGCCTGCCCAGATTATAGCTGTAAATAATCTGGAAAAATCTCTTGCGGAGAACCGCCCGCGCGCTCTTATTCAGATGGCCACAGGTTCAGGCAAGACATTTACAGCCATCAGTTTTATCTATCGGCTTATCAAGTTTGCAAAGGCTCGCCGGGTTCTGTTCCTTGTTGATCGGGGCAATCTGGGCAAACAGACCCTTAAGGAATTCCAGCAGTATGTTTCACCCTATAACAACTATAAATTCAGCGAAGAATATATTGTCCAGCGCTTGACTTCAAAAAATTTGGATAAAACTGCCCGGGTTTGCATCTGTACCATCCAGCGTCTTTACTCCATGCTCAAGGGGGAGGAGCTTCAGGAAATTGATGAGGAAGGATCTATTCAGGGACTTGAGAATGTCTATGATGATGTGCCGCCCATAGAATACAACCCGGCCATCCCCATAGAGACCTTTGACTTTATCATTACAGATGAATGTCACCGATCTATTTACAATCTCTGGCGCCAGGTGCTGGATTATTTTGGCGGAAGACATTGTTAAGATCGTGCGTGAAGAATTTGCAAAAGGCAATGACTTTGCCCAGAAAATTACTTACAAGACATTCGGAAAAAAGCCGGAGGATCTTATTTAAGAATTCAGAAACAGTTATAATCCCAGGATTGCCGTTACAGTGGACATGATCGCTACAGGCACAGACATCAAGCCTCTTGAAATCGTTATGTTTATGCGCAGGTTAAAATCACGCGGTTATTTCGAGCAGATGAAGGGCCGGGGCGTACGCATTATAAATAATGATGATCTAAAGTCTGTTAGGCCGGATGCCAAAGCAAAGGATCATTATTGCAGCGAATATTGCCGATACTGCATTACTTGGATTTGATGCATGCTTCCCGGATAGTATTGTTGGCTTTATTCCAGAAAATGAAAATATTGATGTTAGATTTATCGAATATTTTATAAGGACCGCAAAAGAAGATTTGGAACTGTATGCGCCTGCTACAGCACAAAAAAACATTAATTTAGCAATATTAAGTGATGTTGCAGTACCCCTTCCACCTAAAAAGGAACAACATATATTAATTGATGAAATTGAAAAGTGCCTTACAATAGCTGAAGGTATAGAGTTTGATGTTGAGCAGAATATGATCCGTGCAGACCGTCTCCGCCAATCAATCCTTAAAAAAGCCTTCTCCGGCAGATTGATACCGGCAGTTGATGAATATGAGAGTGGAATCATCCATGAGATGCCCATGGCTGCTGAAACCGTTGTACCCTATGGCGCCGAGAACTGAAAGTAAAAATCCAAATGAGATAAGTGCGGCCTTTGTAACGTCCTTCGTGACGATGGGATGAGTTATGGCGATTATGTGGAGCAGTTGACGTATCTCTTAAATTTACGAGAGGTGATGGCTTGAAAAAGAGTGGACGTTATGATGCCTCTGATTTAGTTGAGGCACAATACGAGATAGGTTCTAACGATACAGTTCTTGGAAATCTTTTGAGAATTATTGATCCGGATGAGATGGATCGAGTTGAGGCAAGGGCGTTAGCTAAAGCAACAGATATTTTAATTCGAGAATATGATCAGGAGCACCAGTTTTGCGCGGCAGATATTTGCCACTTTCATAAAACGTGGCTGGGTGAGGTATATAAATGGGCCGGCAAATATCGTAATGTAAACATAACAAAAAATAATTTCACATTTGCAATGGCAGCTCAGATTCATAAGCTAATGGAACAATTTGAACAGAACCAATTATCCCGGTATACGCCTTGTGTGTTCAAAAATCGCGAGGAAGTTGTCAAGGCATTGGCAGAGGTCCATACGGAGCTTTTGTTAATTCATCCTTTTCGTGATGGCAATGGAAGAGTTGCGCGACTGCTTTCTACGCTAATGGCATTGCAAGCAGGACTGCCACTTTTGGATTTCAATTTAATCAGTGAGTACAAGAGACAGGAATATATTACGGCCGTGCAGACTGGCTTGGATAGAAATTATCAGCCCATGGAAACTCTATTTTCGGAGATCATTGAGACGTCGATTTCTGCTTGGACGGGGGAATAATAAGAATGCTGTTCACAACCTCCTCGACTGTATCGACGATAGACCAAACGCTATCAGCGGTTTCGACTGCCGTAGAGCTCGAAACATTAGTAATCAGAGAGTTGCGGTATTTTTCCGAGTCCTGTAAGTAGCGATTAGTTTCGATTAATGACTTTTTGCTCATAATAAGCTCCTTCTTACAACTTAAAGAATTATACAACCTATTTAAAAAAATATAAAGGCTTTTTTATAAGTCAATAGCTCTAACGAACTTCGACTATCTTTGATGTGAAGAAATACATTTATTATATGAATTATTGCACACAGAATATATTTGAGCCAGGTTCAAAACGTCCCTTTTTACACAATCAAAGAATTTAACTATGAGCCCAGCAGATATTGTACAAAAATTGTGGAATTATTGTAACGTGTTGCGTGATGACGGGATGAGTTATGGCGATTATGTGGAGCAGCTTACCTATCTGCTGTTTCTTAAAATGGCAGATGAACGAACAAAACCTCCGTATAAACAGCCAAGCATTGTGCCGAAAAATTATGACTGGCCGAGTTTGATAAAAAAGGATGGGGATGAGTTGTTTGAAGATTACCGGAATACTTTAAGAAATCTGGGAAAAGAAAAAGGCCTGCTTAGACTTATTTTTACGAAGTCTCAAAATAAATTTCAGGACCCTGCAAAACTACGGAGGCTGATTGTTGATCTCATTGACAATGAAAACTGGTCTGTGATGAGCGCTGATGTCAAAGGCGATGCTTATGAAGGGCTTCTGGAAAAAAATGCTCAGGATACAAAAACAGGGGCAGGTCAGTATTTTGCTCCCCGTTCTCTGATCCGCGCCATGGTTGATACAATAAACCCAACACCGGGTGAAACTATCTGTGACCCTGCCTGTGGCACCGGCGGATTTTTTCTTGCCGCGCATGATTACATAGTTTGCCAAAACAAAAACATGACCAAGGCAGACAAGAAGAATCTTAAAGAAAAAACATTCAAAGGCTGGGAACTGGTTCAGAACACTGCCCGCCTTTGTGCCATGAATTTAATGCTTCATGGCATTGGTAGCGATGAGGATCTTCCAATACTGGTATCAGACTCCCTTGCAGCAGATCCCGGAGGCCGGTTTAATATTGTCCTTACCAATCCGCCATTTGGGAAAAAAAGCAGCACAACAATCGTCAATAATAAGGGTCAGATTTCTAACCCGACTTTCGCTATTTAAAAAAAACATGCCAATATTCAACAGGTTATGGCTACAGGCACTACAGACATCCTTCAAGTTTTGTTTAGGCCAGGTTTTTCTTTATCGGTAAATTTTTATAATCAATTCCTAATTTGTTATAAACGTCTATATGAACTGCCTCCGGTATTCCTGGTTTTCTTACATTGATGACAGTGCCTTTGGTTGTTGGCAATTGGATCGTTGAATAATTGTGTGTGCTGACAAGCCGTCTTATTGTAGCCCATCTTGAATAATTACCCTTTTGACGCAATGTATATTCAATTGAATGCAGTAGATGATATGCAAGAATTGATATGAAAATATGACCATCCACGCGTTGCTCCTTTTGATGATAGTTCGGCCGTAATCCAAGATAGGATTTTAAATCCCTGAACGCATTTTCTACACGTGTCAGCATTACATAAAGATTCCAAATCTCAGCCTGCTTCAGGCCTTTCCGGTTGGTTTTCAAAAGATAATTACCGTCTAATTTTTTTCCCTTGTCCTGTATTTCATCTATTATACCCCAGGTCAGCGTTGGTTTTTTTAAATGAATATTAATTTTCAAATAGTCGGAGGTATATTTTTGGTTAAACTCAGTTAGTTTTTTCGCAAGGGCAGGAAAGCTGATCTTATTCTTATCTGCTTTATCTTTCAATTTTTTCAATGAATTACTGAATCGTTTCGCAATCCCTATATCGTCAGGAACCGTATACGAAAATTCTCGGTGTTGATATTTAATTTCATAATATTTAGCAACTTTGCTATAACGCCCCTTCAACTTGCCTATTCTTCGTTCAATACTAACGGGGTTATTCTCTCTTCCATTTTGAATTTGATTCGATAAATTTGTTAATTCAGCCTCTAATTTTTCTTCTGCTTTATTGTGCATAGCGGTTTCTTTTGCTTTTCGTCCTTCGCTTTTACACAAGAGATAAACCGCATCATCCACCTCTTTTAAAAAAATCTCTACTTTTGGTTTTCTATCTCTTCCTTCCAACAAACTAAATTGCTGATTATGAAAATCTTCTGTAAAAATTGATTCTTCATTCGGACGACACATAAGAATATATTTTAAATTGTCATACCTGTTCAAAAGTTTCAAATTATCATCCGAAACCATACCTCTATCAAATATTATTGTCGGCATGGGCTTGCCTTTAAAATCATCCTCTAATGCCATGAGAATCTTATCCAATGATTTCACATCTGTCATTTTTCCGTTAAAAATTCGATGTCGCCGGATAAATCCATCGCCATCCAATACAAGCGCCACAACAACCTGCGGACAATCCGTTCGCTTTTCCTTTTGATTGCCATTGTACTGTGCCTTTGGATTCTTT